>PNMN01000177.1 GCA_013823655.1 Comamonadaceae bacterium
ATCGGCATGGGCCGATCCATGACCCAGGCCCAGCAAGAGAAAGAGGCTGAAAAAGAGGCTGACCAGAAAAATGGCCCGTTGGCGCGCTGTCCACATCATCACTGTCCTTGGTGGCGCCGGGGAGCGGCGCAAGAGGGCCGCGCAGCCCCCTTGCGGGCCGCGTGGCTCACGCCTCCACAATCATGCGCGAACGCATCTCCAGGTGCAGGGCGTGGCAGAAGTGCGTGCAGTAGCACCAGAACACGCCCGGCTGGTCGGCGATGAAGGTCACCGACGCCGTTTCCTGCGGGTTGACGATGAAGTTCACGTTGTAGTTGGGGATCGCGAAACCGTGCGTCAGGTCCTCGATCTTGTCCAGGTTGGTCAGGATCAGGGTCACTTCGTCGCCCCTCTTCACCTTGAACTCGCGCAGGCTGAAGGTGGGCGCCAGCGAGGTCATTTTCACCGTGACCTTCTTGCCGTTGCGGAACACCCCGGACTCCTTCGCGTCCTTGATGGCCAGCGGGTTGTGGTCCAGGTCATAGACCTGCTTGGGACTGAGCAGCTCGCGCTTGAAGATGATGAAGTCGTGCGGCTCGCCGCGCACCGGGTGGTCGGCCAGCAGCACCATCTTCTCGCCCGAGATGTCGATCAGCTGCTCGTTCTCGGCGTGCAGCGGGCCGACGGGCAGGAAACGGTCCTTGGAGAACTTGCAACCCACCGCCAGGTACTTGCCATCGGCCGCGATGGTTTCCGACTGCGAGGCGTTGATGTGCCCCGGCTGGTAGTGCACGTCGATGCGGTCCACCACATAGTTGGCGGTCTTGTCGCCCTTGAAGAAGGCGATGGCCTTGTCCACGTTCCACTTGACCACCTGGCTGTCCAGGAACAGGGTGGTGTAGGCGTTGCCACGACCGTCGAAAGCGGTGTGCAGGGGACCCAGGCCCAGCTCCACTTCGGCGACGATGGTGTCGTCGATCTTCGCCAGCTTGCCGTCGAACCAGTCCAGCACCTTGGACAGTTCGATGATGGTGGCGGTGGGCGAGAGCTTGCCCGCGCAGATGAAGTACTTCTGGTCCGGGCTGGCGTTCACGCCGTGCGGGTTCTTGGGCACCGAAATGTAGGCGGTCAGCGCCGTCTGGGCGTCCTTGTTCGATGCGCGGGTGCCATCCACCACCGGCACCTTGGAGGTGCCGATGGTCTTGAATTTGCCGGCTTTCACCGCCGCCTCGATGCGCGCGATGTTGAAGAACAGGCAGGCGTCGCGCTCGGCAGACATCATGTCTTCGAAGTGCGCTCCCATCTCGGTGTTGTACTGGTTGGTGGCGGCCAGCTTGCCGTCAAACGAGGTCGCCACCAGATCGCAGTTGCCGTCGATCTGAACCTGCCAGCGGACCTCCATGGTCTCGGCATCGACGCAGCTGAAGAGCGATTGGTAGCGGGCGCGGTCTTCGGTCGGTGCATTGGGCAGCGGGATCGAGAACTCGCCGCCGCAGAACACCCGTGTGGTGTGGTTGATGGCCGGGTCCACCGGGTCGCGCTTGTCCGGGAAGATGCCGTGAAAGCCCTGCACGTTGGGCAGTTGCGTGATCTTGTCGCAGACGAAGTAGTCCAGGCGGATGCGGGCGATGCGGCTGTTGATCTTGTCGTTGATCCAGGCGTAGCGGCCGTCGTAGTTGCCGTCCTTGTAGGAGGCGTGGGTGTGGTGGGTGTCGCCCACGGTGTAGCGCAGGTGGCCATCGGGCTTGGTGCCCATGATCTTTTTGGACTCGTTGGTGATGCCCCAGCCGACCAGCGCGTCGGGCGCGAAGCAGGGGATGCGCAGCAACTCGCGGCCCGAGGGCAGACCCAGCACGCGCAGGTCGCCGGTGTGGCCACCGCTCCACAGTCCGTAGTAGGTGTCGAGTTCGCCGGGCTTGAGGTGCGCGCTGGCGCCGGTGTGCGCCGCTTGCGGCGCTGCTGCCGCAGGGGCCGCAGGGGTGCTTGCGCCACCGGATTCCTTGTCGGCACAGGCGGCTGTGCCCAGGGTCAGTCCCGCGAGTGCGGCGGTATTGAGGAATCGGCGACGGCCCCACACGGTGGTGTCGTTCGGGGTCGGGATGTGGTCGTTTTTCATGAATAAACCTCTTGGGTTGGGTTTGGGAAAGGGGGTGGCCCACGCGCGGGCGGTGGCATGGCGGCGCCAGCGAGAGGCCGGTTGCTCGCGTTTCGGGTCAACAGCGGGAGCGTGGGCAGTGCGTCCGTCGGCGGCGTGGCGGCTGCCGGGGGCGGCAGTGCGGCAGGCAGGCAGAGCGCGCAATCGGTGCTGTGCGTCGATCTCTGGCCGGGGTCGTCATCGACCGCAACCCACTGGGTGCCGCTGCTGGTGCAGACCTCGGTGATGTCTTGGGCAGACGGCATTGAGACCGAAAAAACGATGCTCCAGCTGAAGACAAAGCAAAGCAGTACCCATCGCTGCAGAGCGCGGGTGGGTCGCGTGAAATTCGCCATGCGCGGACTATATGTCCGAATTCATTCACTAAAAATGAATATTTAACCGTTTTTGACCTGTATCAATCTGGCGTCTGATTGCACAAATCTGGCTGCACCCGACCGCTCAGGCATCCCCGGGCCGGAGCAATAGGATCATCGCGGTGCCAGCGCGCGCACGGCGCTGGGGGCGATCATGGGGGCAGGTTGGTGCGCTTGTGGTGCGCTTGTTGCAGCAGCACGGCGTGGCCTGAGCGTCTTTCGCACATGCCCGATCACCACCTCAAAAACCTCAAAACCCACCCACTCGGCGCGGGCCGGGTTTGAGCTGTGGGGGCTTCAGCCCATTTCGGCGATCAGCTCGATTTCCACACACGCACCCAGCGGGATCTGCGCCACGCCGAACGCGCTGCGGGCGTGCGCGCCGACTTGCGGGCCGAAGACTTCGCCGAAGAGTTCGCTCGCGCCGTTGGTGACGAGGTGCTGTTCGGTGAAGCTGCTGGTGCTGTTGACCAGGCTCATGACTTTGACGATGCGTTTGACGTCGTCCAGCGTCTTGCCTGCAGCCAGGCAGGCGGCGGCCAGGGTGCCCATGAGGTCGATGGCGATGGCGCGCGCGGCGAGCTTGCCTTCGTCGGTGTCCATCGTCAGGCCGAGCTGGCCGACCCAGGGTTTGCCGTCTTTTTTGGCGATGTGACCGCTCAGGAACACGAGCTTGCCGGTCTGCACAAAGGGCACATAGGCGGCCGCGGGTATGGCCACCGGGGGCAGGGTGATGCCGAGTTGCTTCAGTTTGTCGTCAATGCTCATGGGGATGTTCCAGAAGGGGGGTAGAGGGCCCTGCAGCGCCACGGGCGGCGGGGGTTTGGATCATTCTACGGGCGGGGTTCAAACTTCATGGGACCGGATCGGTAGGACCGGATCGGTAGGACAATGGATGGCGTGGCCCAGGGCAAGATGGATGGCCATGCTCGGGTCTTTCAACAGGGGGGCAAAAACAATGTGTCATTCCATTTCTAAATCATCCGTGTCGTTGTTGCTTCGCCTTGCCGTGCTGTAGCACTGTCTGCGGCTTCGCGCCTAGACACAAATGATTTGGAAATGGAATCAGAAGGCGCCATGCTTGCCTGCGTGGCTGGCTGCCAAGCCAGCTCGCACCGCAGCCCGCAGGGCGAAGGTACTCCAGTGAGCGCCGCGCCGGGCCGCTCCCAAGCCAGCTCGCACCGCAGCCCGCAGGGCGAAGGTACTCCAGTGAGCCTGGCCCGGCGCGCGTTGGCCCTGCTGCCCGGCTGGGTGCTGGGGGTGGCCCTGCAACTGCAGCAGGCGGCGCTGTGGCCGTTGGCCTGCTACCTGGGCTTGCTGGCCCTGGGCCTGGCGCTGTGGTTCGTGGCGCGGCGCTGGTCCTGGGCCATGCCGGCGCTGGCGGTGGCCGTGGCCGCTGGTGCCCTGGCGGGTGCGGGCCTCACGGGTGCCCGGGCGGTGCACCACGCGGCGCAGGCGCTGGACCCGGCCTTGCAGGGGCTGGACATCGAGGTCACTGGGCGCGTGGCCGCGCTGCCGCAGCGCAGCCCGCAGAGCGTGCGCTTCGAGTTCGAACTGGAGTCCGCCACCCGCAACGGCCAGCCGCTGCGCCTGCCGCCGCTGCTGCAACTGGGCTGGTACCAGCACGGCGATGCAGCCGCTGGCCCGGACTGGCGCGCCGGCGACCGCTGGCGCCTTACCGTGCGGCTGCGCAGCCCGCACGGCCACGCCAACCCGCATGGCTTTGACCGCGAGCGCTGGCTGTGGGAAAACGGCATCGGCGCCACCGGCTATGTGCGCAGCGGCCCGCGCGACCCGGCACCGCAGTGGCTGGGTGCCAGCGGCTGGCACCCGCTGGAGCGGGCGCGCCAGTGGGTGAGCGAGCGCATCGGGCAGCGCGTGCCCGATGCGCGCAGCGCGGGCGTTCTGGCCGCGCTGGTGGTGGGCGACCAGAGCGCCATCGACAGCAGCGACTGGGCGCTGTTTCGCGCCACCGGCGTGGCGCATTTGATGAGCATCTCGGGCCTGCACGTGACCATGTTCGCCTGGCTGGCCACCCGGGTCGTGGGCGCGCTGTGGCGGCGTGCGGGCCGGGCGCGGCCAGGGCTCCTGCTGGCCGTGCCGGTGCCGGTGGCGGCGGGGCTGGGCGGTGTGGCGCTGGCCTTGCTGTACGCGCTGTTTTCGGGCTGGGGCGTGCCTTCGCAGCGCACCGTGCTGATGCTCGCGCTGGTGGTGGGGCTGCGCCTGCTGGGGCGGCAGTGGCCCTGGCCGTCGTTGTGGGGGCTGGCCATGGCGGCGGTGCTGCTGCTCGATCCGTGGGCCTTGCTGCAACCCGGCTTCTGGCTCAGCTTCGTGGCGGTGGGCATTCTGTTCGCCACCGATCCGGACGGGCGCGAGTGGCGCCGCGATCCGCTGGACCTGCCGCCCTCCCGCGCGCAGCGTCTGGGTGGGGCGGCACGGGGCCTGTTGCGCGAACAGGCGGTGGTCACGGTGGCGCTGGCGCCGCTCTCGCTGCTGCTGTTTGGCCAGGTCTCCATCGTGGGTTTGCTGGCCAATCTGCTGGCGATCCCGTGGGTGACGCTGGTGGTCACGCCGCTGGCGATGCTGGGGGTGTTGCTGCCCTGGCTGTGGGAGGCCGCCGCGCTGGCGGTGCAGCTCATGGGTCTGTGGCTGGCCTGGCTGGGGCAGTGGCCCTGGGCGGCGGTGTTTCGCGCCATCCCGCCGCTGCCGCTGGCCCTGGCCGGGGTGCTGGGCGCCGTGCTGCTGGTGCTGCGCCTGCCCTGGGCGCTGCGTTCGGCGGGTGTGGTGCTGCTGTGGCCGGTGCTGGCCTGGCAGCCACCGCGCCCGGCAGCGGGGGAGTTCGAGCTGCTGGCCGTGGACGTGGGGCAGGGCGGCGCGGTGCTGGTGCGCACCGCCGGGCACAGCCTGCTCTACGACACCGGGCCGCGCTATTCACCGACCAGCGACGCGGGGCAGCGCGTGGTGGTGCCGCTGCTGCGCGCACTGGGCGAGGCGCCCGACGCGGTGGTGGTGAGCCACAAGGATGGCGACCACGCGGGCGGCGCGCAGGCGGTGCAGGCCGCCTGGCCGCAGGCGCGCTGGCTCTCGTCGTTCGACCCGGACCCGCAGCGCCGCTGCCTGGCCGGCCAGCGCTGGGTGTGGGATGGCGTGCTGTTCGAGGTGCTGCACCCCACGCCCGAGCTGATCCGGCCCGACGGCAGCGGGCTGTTGCCGGGCAACGCCATGTCGTGCGTGCTGCGGGTCAGCAACCCGCGCCAGAGCGCCTGGCTCAGCGGCGACCTCGACGCCGAACGCGAAACCCGGCTCGCGCTGGCCAACCCGGCGTTGCGTGCCAGCGTGCTGCTGGCGCCGCACCACGGCAGCAGCACGTCCAGCAGCCCGGTGCTGCTCAACACCCTGCGCCCGAGCTGGGTGCTGATCCAGTCGGGCCACCGCAACAGCTTTCAGCACCCCGCGCCGGTGGTGCTGGAGCGCTACCGCGAGCGCGGAATGCGCTGGGTCAACACGCCGACCTGTGGTGCCGCCAGCTGGCGCAGCGCCGCACCCGATGCGGTGCATTGCCAACGCGCGGCGTATCGGCGCTGGCACTACACCGGGCACCACACCGCGCACCACACCGCGCAGGCAGCGGATGTGGCCGAGGCCACCGAGCATGGGCAAAACGAATGAGGCCGATCGGCCCGGTGGGTGGCGCCGGGGGCGCATCCCCCAGGCTTTCAGCCCCGCTGACAACCGGGGCTCCCATGCATGCGGTATCTTCAGAAGGGCCCCCACC
>PNMN01000178.1 GCA_013823655.1 Comamonadaceae bacterium
ACGAACAGGCTGTATAGGTTCACGTCGCCGCCGCCCAGCAGCGGGTAGTCGCCGCCACCGAGCTTGCCGTTGCCCAGCACGCGCGCGTTGGCCTCGGCCCGTTCGGTGGCCTGCTGGTAGTGCGTCCACAGGTCCACCGTGGGCGGGGTGTGGGTGGCGGTTTGGTGCAGCTTGACGTGTTGCAAGGCGGCAATCAAGCGCTTGCGGTCGGCCGCCCGGGTTTGGGCCGCAATCGCCGGGCTGCGCTCGGCGAACCACTCCACTTCCTGCAGCTTGATGCGGTCCCACGGCGGGTTGCCGATCAGCGCATCAAAACCCGCAGAGCCGCCCGCGAACACCGTGGGGAAACTCGTCCACCAGTGGAAGAAGGTTTCGCGCGCGGCCAGCGCGCGGGCGCGGGCCATCAGCGCGTTGGCCGCCGCGGTGGCGTCGTCGTCGCCGTCCAGGCGGCCCGCTGCCAACACTTGCACCAGGTTGTGGTTCGGATCGAGCAGGCGCATCAGGTCGGCGTATTCGGGGTGCTGCCCGGCAGCGATCTCGGCCTTCGCCTGTTCGGCGTCTTTCGGCAGCTTGAGCAAGCGAGGCAACTGGCTGATCTTTTCCACCGGCCAGCCCGGCACCAGCCAGCGCAGCGCACGCCAGAAATCGAGCACCGCGTGCAGCGGCGCGAGCTGGGCTTGCGCTTCGGTGGCGAGCTGTTTGGACAGCTCGGCCTCGCCAATGTCCACGTCGGTCAGGTCGGCCACCTGGGCCATGGCCTGGGCCGCCAGCGCCAGGCGGTCAAACTCGGTTTGCAGCAGCAGGGCGCCGAGTTGTTGCAGGCCGCGCTGCACGGTGGGCAGTTGCTCGCCGTGTAGGCTGTCGCCAATTTTCAGGTGGTGGTCCAGAAAACTCAGTGGCGCGCCCACGGTGAAGGTGTGCAGCCAGAGCGCGGTCTTGGCCAGTTCCACCGCCATGGGGTTCTTGTCCACACCGAAGATGCACTTCTTCAGGATCATGCGGCGCACGATGTGGCGGTCGTCCAGCTGTGCGTCGGTCACGGCCCAGCCGTGGGTCTTGGCGGTTTTTCGGATGCTGGAGCGAATGGCCGATATGCGTTGCAGCACCGGGCTCTGCCAGGGACGGCCAGCGTCAGCCAGATGGGCCGCCCAGCTTTGCTCGTTCACCCGCAAGGTGGCGGTGGTGATGGCCTCCAGAATGCGGTCGGCCAGGTCGTCCACCAGCGCCACCAGAAAATGGCCGCTGCCCATGGCGGGGTCGCAGATTTTCAGCTCCAGGATCTGACTGGCCGGGTCTTTGGCGTCCAGGGCTTCCCAGTCGCCGGGGTTCATTGAGGTTTTTTTGGCGAGCTTCTTGATCTGTGCTTCGAAGTCAGCGGCCTTCTCTCTGGCGAGCAGTCCCACCGATTCGCGCAGGATCAGGCGCACCAGATCGTCGTGCGTGTAGTAGCTGCCGGAGACCTTGCGCGCAAAACTCGCGGGCATGGCGGTGATGCGGTTGATCTCGGGTTTGTCTTTGTAGTCGTCGGCGGCCTGCACCTCGTGCACCAGGCTGTATTCGAGCAAGCGCTCGTAAATGCCGCCCAGGTGCGAAACGGACAGATCGCGGTAGTTGATCCAGCCTCGGATCACGTCTTCGGTGCGGCGTGAGAGCGCGTCGATGATGGGCGCCATGACCTTGTCGGGCACGTTGGTGCGCTCCAGCAGCGGCGCCCGCGCCCGGTCGAAAAGGCCGCCGTTGTAGGCGGGCATGCCAATGTCGTCGTCGCCTTTGTCAATCAACTGAAACACGCCACGCAGCGCCAGCCAGATTTTGGGCATGGTGCTGGAAAACGACGCCCCTTGATCCACCTTGTCGCGCACATCTTCGCGGATGCGGCGCACGCTGTAGGGCGCGTAGCGCGGGTCGCGCACGGGGAGCAAGTTGCGGTCTTCGGCGTAGAAGAGAAACAGCAGCCGGTAGAGCATCACCAGCGCGCCCTCGCGCACCTCGTCCAGGTACTCGGTGGTGAACTGGGGCCGCTTGAACTGGCCGTAGCCCACTTCCTGGGTCTTGGCGTGCAAGTCACCGCGCGCCAGCGCATCGGCCAGACGGGGAAACACGTCGCCGAACACGCGCTCGCCCAAATCTTGCGAAACCTTCTCTTCGTACAAGCGCGCTTCGTTGAGGGCGTAGGCATGGAAGGTCCGTTCGCTGTCGTCCCAGCTTTGCCGCATGAACGCGCCACGGTGGAAGAACAGGAAAAAGAGCCTGAGCGCGTGGTCGGGGGCGATTTCGTCCAGCTCGTGCTGGATGCCGGGCACCCCCAGCGCGGCTGACAGATCAACTTCGAAGAATTCTTCAGCGCGGGAGCGGGCGTCTTGCCAATAGAGGCGCCACACGGCGCCGTTGGTCAACATGCCCCATTTCACGGCGCGGTCCGACACCACGTCGGCACGGCTCAAGTAACGCAGCATCTGTGACGACGGAGCGTCCGGGTCGTGCGCATCGCTGGCATCGCTGCGGTCCAGCGGGCGCAACCAGCGTTTGGCTTCGAGGATGGCGATGCCGTGCCGATAACGTTGGTCGTCTTTCAGCGGCAGCGCGGTGGCTTTGGAGGCTGCATCTGGGAACAGCAGCACGTCTGGTACGTCTTCGCGGCGTTTACCAGACAGATTCACCTGCGGCAGGAAGTCATCGCCCCAGCCCAGCTCCACCAGCACCTTGTTGATGACCAGCGCCTCGGTTTGCGCTTCGTTGATGGTGGAGGCGCTGTCAAGCCCGGTGAAGATGCCTTGCAGGGCAGCTTTGAAAGCTGCGAACGTGGTGTCGTTCAGTTCTTGGTAGGGCGGCGTTTCAGTGACGCCTCGGGTCAGGAAGTCTTGTGTGAATAGCTGTCCCTGCATGGCTCTTCCGTGTGCTGGCTGTGTTGGAGATGCAGTTTAAGCGCGCAAGGACCCAGATACCGGGTCGGCAAAAGGGGGGGGCTGACTATCGCGGCGCCAGCACAGCCGTTGTGTCTGCACCGCGTCCAGCGGCGCCCTCCGGCAGGCCATCGGCCGTCCGACGATGGGCTTGAGGGTCTGCGCTGCTGTTGTGCCCGTGGCGGACTGGCGAAGGGCGGTTTGGCCGGCCATGGCGCGTGGTGGTCAACGCGCCATGGCGGCAAACGGTGCGATCAGCTGCCGCTGAACGGCAACGACGAGTGGTGCAGCACGATGCGCAGCTTGCCGGCGTCGTCCTTGACGTACTTCCAGGTCTTGTCGACGGTGGTGACCTTGCCGTCTTTGCCGGTGATCATGACGTTGCCCATGGTGGAGGCGGAGTCGCCGGCGATGAAGACGGCGGCGTTCTTGGCTTCGCACTTGGTCCAGCCTTTGAGGGCGAAACCGGTGTCTTTGGGGAAGTTGCTGTCGCCGCCGACGAAGTAGGCCAGCGCGCCGGCGCGGGTGGTGCGGAAGGTTTGCGGCGCCACGGTGAGCGTGGGTTTGAAGAGCACGGCGCCCATCTGGTAGGCGTAGGCGGCGTCGATGACTTTTTCAGCCAGGGCCTTGGCCGCTTTCTGGCCGCCTTTGTCGTTGGCGCTGCTGATGTCCACCAGTGCCTGGCACCAGCCCTTCTGGGCGGCGAGCACTTCGGCTTCGGTGATGGCCTGGTTGACCACGGTGGCGCTGGCCATGCTGCTGGCACCGAGCAGAACGAAGGGGACGAGGTGGCGTGCGTTCATGTTGAAAACTCCTTGGTTGGGGGTGAGGCGGAAAGGGCGCACGGCGCGAGGCCGCACACCGCCATTGAACGCCGCGCGCTTGAACCGCTGTTGAACGCCACATGAGCGGTGCCTGACGCGCACATGAACACCAGATGAATCCGCAGCTACACGCCTGGGCGCCCTGACAATGGCGGCATGTTTCGTCGAAGACTCAGTCTGGTGCTGCTGCTGCTGGCCGCTGCCGTGGTGTTGCAGGCCGTGGCCGCTGTGTTTGCCGCGCGCGAGGCCGAGCGGCAGGTGGTGCGCGGGCGCATTGCCAGCGACATTCTTCAGCGCTTTGTCGAGCTGTCGGCCGCCAAGCAGCGCCTGCGTTCGTGGGTGACGCAGTACCAGATCGGTGCCGGTGGCGACCTGACCGAACGCGACGCGCTGGAGCAGGGCATGCGCGCCAAGCTGGGGGAGCTGACGGAGCTGATGCAGCAGGCGCACGACAAGGGCCTGGCGGTGCAGGGCACGGCCGAGCAGGCGGCGCGCCAGGACGCGCTGCAGGTGCTGGGGCAGAGCGTGGCAACACTGAGCGCGGCGATCCGGCAGAAGCCGCCGCTCTCGCCCGACGTGCAGGCACGCGAAGCCTGGGACACGCTGACCGCGGTGTTCGAGCGGTCCGAGGGGCGGGACTTGCGGCAGATCATTGCCCAGAGCATCCAGCGCGAGCAGGCCGCCATGGAGCGCGAGCGGGCGGCGGCCAATGCCTCGCTGGCGCGCATGCGGGCCTGGTGGATGGGCACGGCGCTGCTGCTGGTCCTGGGGGCGCTGGCGGCCGCGCTGTACTTTGGCCGCGCTTTGCGGCGCCCGCTGGACGCGCTGACGGCGGGCGCGCAGGCGCTGGAGCAGGGGCGGCTGCAGCACCGCATCGAGCTGCCGGGGCGCGACGAGTTTGCCGAGGTGGCGCGCAGCATGAACGCCATGGCCGATGAACTGGAGCAGCACCACCGGCGCGAGGCGCAACAGCGCCAGGTGCTGGAGGCCACGGTGCGCGAACGCACCGTCGACCTGCACCAGGCCAACGAGTCGCTGCGCCGCACCGATGTGCGTCGGCGCCAGCTGCTGGCCGACATCAGCCACGAGCTGCGCACGCCAACCACGGCCATCCGTGGCGAGGCCGAGGTGACGCTGCGCGGGCAGGACAAGCCGGTGACTGAATACCGCGCGGCGCTCACGCGCATCGTGGACATTTCACGGCAACTGGGCCATGTGATCGACGACCTGCTGGCGATGGCGCGCACCGACATGGAAAGCCTCAGCCTGGTGCGCCAGCCGGTGGCGCTGAGGCAGCCGCTGCTGGACGCGCTCAACCAGGCCGGTGCGCTGGCCGGGGAACACGGTGTGAGCTTGCAGGCCGAGGGCCAGCCAGCGCAGAGCACCCAGGTGTTTGGCGACGCGCAGCGGCTGACCCAGCTGATGCTGTTGCTGCTGGACAATGCGATCCGCTATTCGCACCCGGGCGGCGTGGTGCGCTGGCGGGTCGAGGAGCGGGGTGATGCGGTGGAGATTCGCGTGATGGACGATGGGATCGGCATTCCGCCAGACGAGCTGGCGCAGGTGTTTGAGCGGCATTACCGAAGCGGCGCGGCGCGGCGCCACCGCGCCAGTGGCAGTGGTCTGGGCCTGCCGATCGCGCGTGCGCTGGCGCAGGCGCACGGCGGTGCGCTCGAACTGCTGAGCCCGTGCAACGCGGCGGGCGACGGCGGCACCTGCGCGGTGCTGCGTCTGCCGCTGTGGCACGACGCGGATTCGGTGCCGGGCGAATGGCCCCCGGCCTTGATGGAAACCGGACGCCCATGAACATTGTGCTGGTGGAGGACGATCCGAGGATCGCGGATTTTCTGCTGCGCGGGCTGCGTGCCGAGGGCCACCAGGTGCGGCGCGCGGCCAATGGCCACGACGGCCTGGCGCTGGCGCAGGAGGCCGCGCGGCAGGCCCAGCCCGCCGACCCGCCCACGGTGCTGGTGCTCGACCTGATGCTGCCGGGCATCAACGGCATGGAGATCTGCCAGACGCTGCGCGCCGCTGGCGTGGCGCTGCCGATTCTGATGCTGACGGCCATGAGCGCGCTGGAAGACCGGGTGGCCGGTCTGCGCATGGGGGCCGACGACTACCTGTGCAAACCGTTCGAATTCGAAGAACTGCTGGCGCGGCTGGAGTCGCTGGCGCGGCGGACCCGGCCGCTGCAGCCGGGCCGGTCAACCCGCCTGCAGGTGGACGACCTGGTGCTGGACCGCGAGAGCATGAAGGCCAGCCGCGCCGGGCAGGCCCTGAGCCTGACGGCGCGCGAGCTGGCGCTGCTGGAACTGCTGATGAGCGCACCGGGTCGGCTGTTCAGCCGCGAACGCATCCTGGCCAGCGTGTGGGGCCACAGCGAGGACCCGCTGACCAACGTGGTGGACGTGTACATCCGCCGCCTGCGCAGCAAGATCGACGAAGGCCACGAGGCCGCGCTGATCCACACCGTGCGCGGGCTGGGCTACCGGCTGGAAGCGCCGACAGCCCGGTCGGCAACCTGA
>PNMN01000179.1 GCA_013823655.1 Comamonadaceae bacterium
GGGGTCAACCGATCCGGCGCCGGGCCGCCCCAAGCCGGATCAGCCCCCTCGGGGGGCAGCGACCCGCGCAGCGGTGGAGCGTGGGGGTCAACGGTACAGCGGGGTGCGCTTGTCCAGGAAGGCGGCGATGCCTTCCCCGCCGTTGGCGTGGTGCAGGTTGCGCACGAAGTGGTCGCGCTCCGCCGACAAGTGCGTGTGCAAGGGGCTGGTCTGGGCGTCGTTGACCAGTTCCTTGATGCTGGCCAGGGCGTTGGGCGCGCGTTGGTTGAGTTTGTCGGCCAGGGACAGCGCGGCGCAGAGCGCCTCGCCCGTGGCACACACCTGGTTGACCACCCCCAGGGCCTGCAGGCGGGCGGCGTCGATGCGCTCGCCGCACAGCAGCAGCTGCATGGCGGTGGCACGGGGCAGGGCGCGCACCAGGCTCCAGCTGGCGCCGCCGTCGGGCGAAAGGCCGACGTTGCTGTAGGCCATGACGAACACGCTGTTTTGAGCTGCCACGACCATGTCGCAGGCCAGTGCCAGCGAAAACCCCGCGCCGGCACAGGAGCCTTCGACGGCAGCGATCACCGGTTTGGGGAACACGCGGATGGTTTCGATCCAGTTGTGCAACCCCTCGATGCTCTGTGCCTGCACCTCGGGCGATTGTTGCCGGTTGGCCCGCAGGCGCTGCAGGTTGCCGCCGGCGCAGAAATGCGGACCTTCGCCGGTGATCACGACACTGCGCACCTCGGGGCTGTTCTCGGCCAAGTTGAGCGCTTCCACGCCGACGGCGTAGATGTCGGGACCGAGCGCATTGCGGTGTTCGGGGTTGCTGATGGTGAGCACCAAGGTCTGGCCATGGCTGTGGCTTTTCAGGCTGGCGGTCATGGGTCAAGCTTCCTCATGCATCAGGCTCAGGCCCAGGGCGCCGCGGCGGCGCAGCCAGGGCGAAGGGCGGTAGCGCGGGTCGCCATAGACCGTGCCCATGTTGAACAGGATCTCCAGCACGTTGGTCGGGCCGATGCGGTCGCCCATGGCCAGCGGGCCCATGGGGTAGCCCAGACCGAGCGTGACGGCCAGCTCCAGATCCTTTGGGGTGCAGATGCCTTGCTGGCACATGTCGGACGCGATGTTGACGATGGTGGCCACCACGCGCTGGGTGACGAAGCCACCGCTGTCTTTCACCACGCTCACCGCTTTGCCGTCCTGGGCAAACAGGGCATGCGCCGCGTCGCGCATGTCGGGGCGGGTGGCGGGGTTGGTGGCCAGCACGCGGCGTCGGGTGGTGGTGTCGTCCAGCATCATGTCGATGCCGATGGTGCGGGTCGGATCCAGGCGCTCGACCGCGGCCAGCGTGGTCACGTCCAGCCCCAGCGGTGCCACCAGAATCAATGCCGCCGCCGATGGCGCCTGTGTGGTCTCGATGCTCGCGCCCAGGTCCTTGAGCAGCTGGTACAGCTCCGCGCGCCGCGCGGCCTTGGGCGACACCCAGACCGGGGGCGGGTTCGCCACCGGTGGCACCGGTGGCTCGGCGGGCACCACCGCAACGCCGTTGTCGTAGATGTAGAAGCCCTCACCAGCCTTCTTGCCCACCACGCCCCCGGCCAGCCGCTGCGCCGTGATCACGCTGGGCCGGTAGCGCGGCTCGTCGTAGTACTGGCGGTAGATGGATTCCATCACCGGGTGCGACACATCCAGCGCGGTCAGGTCCATCAGTTCGAACGGACCGAGCCTGAAGCCCATCTGGTCTCTGAGAATGCGGTCGATGGTGGCGAAGTCGGCCACGCGTTCGCTGGCCACCCGCAGCGCCTCGGTGCCATAGCCGCGACCCGCATGGTTGACGATAAAGCCAGGGGTGTCTTGTGCCGATACAGCGGTGTGACCAAACTGGCGGGCATAGTCCGTCAGTTGCTGGCACACCACAGGGCTGGTCTTCAGGCCGGCGATCACTTCGACCACCCGCATGAGGGGAACGGGATTGAAAAAATGGTAGCCCGCGAACTGGGCGGGGCGCTGGAGGGCGGCTCCGATGGCCGTGACCGACAGCGAGGATGTGTTGGTCGCCAGCACGGTTTGCGGGCCGACGATGGCCTCCAGATCGGCCAGCAGGCGCTGCTTGACGTCGAGCTTTTCCACAATGGCTTCCAGCACCAGATGGCAGCCCGACAGCGCAGACAGGGTGTCGGTGCTGGACAGGCGGGCCAGGTGTGTTTCCAGCACGGTGGCCTCCAGCTTGCCTTTGGACACCAGCTTTTGCCAGGTGTCGGCCAATGCCCGCCGGGCGGCCTCGGTCGCTCCGGGCTGGAGATCAAACAGGATCACCTGGCTACCGGCCTGGACCGCCATCTGGGCGATGCTGCGGCCCATGGCGCCCGTACCAACGATGCCGACGGTGGGGAAAATGGGTTGCATATGAAAGTATTATTTGAAAGGGGATGCAGACAAGCTATGACAAAATGTTCCCACGAAGGAATGAAGGGACTCTGACGTGCGCCAGATCTGGGTTGGCTGTATTTTGCTATCAACTGCCTTGGGCAGTCAGGCCGCGACACTGGGCAGGTACAGTGGCGCAGCCGTCATCGGGCGCCCACTGGATGTGCGTGTTCAGGCCTTGCTGGGGCCCGATGAAGACGTGTCGTCGATCTGTGCGCAGGCCGATGTGTTTTATGGCGACAACCAGGTTTCACCGGGTGCGGTGCGTGTCAACACCCAGAAAGCAACACCCGATGCCGAAGCGTCGGTGCGCGTGCAGTCGTCGGTGCCGGTGGACGAGCCGATCGTCACGGTTTATGTGCGTGCCGGTTGCACGGCCCCGTTCTCCCGCCGCTACGTGCTGCTGGCCGATCCGCTGACCGAACCACTGACTGTTGCGCCAGCCCCCGCAGCCACCGCGCCAGCGGCGCAGTCCAGGGCGTTGCCGTCGGCCAGCGCCATCGCAGCCGCAGCCGCAGCCGCAGCCGAATCGCCGTCCGCTCCCAGGACATCGACTGCCGGTGCAGCCGGTGGCGGGGCTGCCATGGCGGCCAGCCAGCCGCTGGCGGCATCGAAGCCCGGTGCTTCTGTGCCGCCCGGTGCCCGCCCGAGCGCCAGCAAGCCATCGCGCCCGCCCAGTGTGGTGCGCCGATCTGCGGAGCCTGCTGCACCCCGGCTGGAGCTGGACCCGGTGGACCTCCATCTCAGCCTGGACCGCGATCCCGTGCTCAAGATGTCGCTCTCCATGCTGAGCGAGCCGACCGCATCCGACGAAGAGCGCGCCGCTGCCGCCGCGCTCTGGAAGGCGATCAATGCGTCACCGGAGGACATTCTTCGCGACGCGCAAAAACTGTCGGTGCTGGAGGCCGAGGCCAAAGGGCTGCGGGAACAAGAAGCGCTCAACAAGGCTGCGTTGCTGGCAATGGAAAGCCGGCTGGAGCAGTCGCGCTACATGACCTGGCTGGTTTACGGAATGGGCGCTTTGCTGTTGCTGGCTGCGCTGGGATTGGGGTATGTCTGGCGCCGACGCAGGGCCGCAGACGACAGCGATATCGCGACCCGTGCCTGGTGGGCTGCGGCCACCGCCGAAAAAGAAATGGACGGCGGAACACTCGCCATGCCCAACGGCAAGGCCGGCGCCGCAGCGCTTGACCTGGACCTGAATCTGGACATGGGGCGCCATTCGTCGCTGGACAGCCTGCGCCCCTTGCACGATGCCGCCGATCTGGGAGACGACAGCACCCCGGCGGTCTTGCTGTCTCCGGGCAAACGCGACTTCGCGGCCAGCCAGATGCCTGTGTCCCGCTCGGTGGCCACGGAAGAACTGTTTGACGTGCAGCAGCAGGCGGATTTCTTCGTGTCGCTGGGTGAGAACGAGCAGGCCATCCAGGTGCTCAAGAACCACCTGGCTGAGAGCCTGGAGCCCAGCGCGCTGGCCTATCTGGACCTGTTCAAGCTCTACCACAAGCTCAACCGCAAGGCCGACTACAACCAGCTGCGCGAGGAATTCAATCACCTGTTCAATGCCGGTGCGCCGCCGTTCGAGCAGTATTCGGATGAAAGCCAAGGGCTGGAGGCCTACGAGACCGCATTTGGCCGCATCCAGGCTCTGTGGCCCCAGCCCAGGGTGCTTGATGTGATCGAGAAATCGATCTTTCGGGAGCCGGGCGATCCCGAGACCGAGATGTTTGATCTGGAGGCCTACCGCGAGTTGCTGCTGTTGCATGCCATCGCCAAAGACATGATCAAGCGCGATGAGATTGACTCGAAACCGACCGAGGATTTTCAGCACACCGCGATCAGGCCCTTGAAGGCGGCCGGGAACAAGGTGCTGGCCGCGGCGGTGGCCGCCAGTGTGGCGGCTGGCCGTGAGACGCAGCCCCTCGATACCACCCCACATGCGTCCCCGCGACTGGGCCTGGATGTGGACCTGGACGAGCTGTCCGAGATTTCGGCGTTCGAGGCCTCGTTGCCCGAGGTGGCGGTGCCGGTGGAACCATCGGCCAAACCCGCCGCGCGTCCCGGCGCGCAGCCCGATATCGACATGGGCAACCTGATCGATTTCGAAATGCTGGACTTCGTGCCACCGGAGGACATTGCAGCCGATGTCGTCAAGCCAGGCAAGAAAAAGTGAACCTGCCCGGTGGGTCAGCGCCGCACCTGCAACGCGCCCGGGTTCACGGTGTTGGTCGGTGTGCCCTTGATGAAGTTCACCACGTTGTCGAAGGCCGCCGAGAACAGGGTTTCGTAGTTGTCCTGTTCCACATAGCCGATGTGCGGCGTGCAGATGCAGTTCTCCAGCCGCAGCAAGGCATGGCCTTGCAGGATGGGTTCGGACTCGAACACGTCGATGGCGGCCATGCCGGGGCGTCCGCGGTTGAGTGAGGCCAGCAAGGCTTCGGGTTCGATCAGTTCGGCGCGCGATGTGTTGACCAGCAGGGCGGTCGGCTTCATGCGCGCCAGATCTTCCAGCGTGACGCAGCCAGCGCTGGCTGGACCCAGCCGCAGATGCAGCGTGAGCA
Source organism: Comamonadaceae bacterium (assembly GCA_013823655.1). Classification (GTDB taxonomy): domain Bacteria; phylum Pseudomonadota; class Gammaproteobacteria; order Burkholderiales; family Burkholderiaceae_C; genus Hydrogenophaga. The sequence continues at coordinate 4,974 of PNMN01000179.1, forward strand.
CGTCGGACTCTTCGAAGAACTGTTCGCGGCTCTCGGCCACGGTGTATCCGTCGGCTTTGGCGCGCGCCTGTGCATCTGCGCTGCCCCAGATCAGTACCCGCATGCCGAAAGCGCGACCGTAGCCCGCCACGATCGAGCCGATGCGGCCATAGCTCCAGACGCCCAGTGTCTTGCCGCGCAGCAGCATGCCCAGGCCAAAGTTGGCCGGCATGGAGGCGGCTTTCAGGCCCGATTGCTGCCAGGCGCCGTGCTTGAGGTTGGCCACATACTGCGGAATGCGCCGCATCGACGCCATGATCAGCGACCAGGTCAGTTCGGCGGTGGCCACCGGTGAACCCAAGCCCTCGCACACCGCAATGCCCCGCTCGGTGCAGGCATTCACGTCGATGTGCGGGCCGACACGACCGGTCTGCGCGATCAGCTTGAGTCGGGGCAGCTTGCTGATCAGTTGTCGCGTCACCTGGGTGCGCTCGCGGATCAGCACCAGCACGTCGGCATCGCGCAGGCGGATCGAGAGTTGACCAACACCTTTGACGGTGTTGGTAAAAACCTTGGCTGGGTAGGGTTCGAGCTTTTCGGCGCAGCGCAGCTTGCGCACGGCGTCCTGATAGTCATCAAGGATCACAATGTTCATGAGCGCTATTGTGCCCTCAAGCCCGGGCGGTCCCGCAGTGCAGCAAGCGCCCGTTCCGGCTGCGCAAAGGGGCGTGCGGCAGTGCGTCAGGCCGTGCCGTGCGGGTGTTCCAGCGCGGCCAGCCGGTCCAGCGCGGCCAGCCGGTCCAGTTCGGCGCAGACGTCGCTGATGCGTCCGGCAATCACCAGTCGGGCATCTTGCCGCATGCCATGGGAGGCAGCGGCGGCTTGCAGCACCCGAACTGCTCGGGTGCCGCCTGCAACAACGGCACCTGGATGGGGGTGAACGGTGACCGGGCAACCGGCAGCCACGGCCGTTGACTCCGTCGTGCGGCCCAGCCAGCCGGCACGTGCGAAACGCTGCACCGCTTGCGGCAGCAGGCGGCAGGCGCCGTGGTGACGGGTGCTCGGGGCGAGCGGCAGCCAGCTGTCGATGAGTTGCAGCGGTGCACGCCAGGTGTTGGTGGTGAAGCGGATTGCCATGCGAAACTCCAAAAGAGGGGTTGAACCTAGAAACCGCAGTTGGACGGGCTCGAGTGGGCTGCCCGGGAGTGGGCTGGCCAGGCGCGACGACGCAGCGGGCTCCTGCCCGCCAGGAGGAGCAACGCCGCCAGCGCGCTCCCGGGCGGCTCAA
>PNMN01000180.1 GCA_013823655.1 Comamonadaceae bacterium
CAGGTCTCGATGTCCGGCCAGAGCGGGGCGGGGCGGCTGCTGTGGTCCAGTGGAGCGGGCCGACTGCTGCGGTGGTCCAGCGGCGCGGGGCGGCTGCCGCTGAAGTCGCGTTCGCGTGGTGGCTGGGCGGGCAGGGTGAAGCAGATGGTGGCGCCGACGTCCACCTGACCCTGGGCCCAGATGCGGCCGCCGTGGCGCATGACGATGCGGCGCACCGTGGCCAGCCCGATGCCGTCGCCGGGGAAGTCCTTGGCCGAATGCAGGCGGGTGAAGGGCTGGAACAGCTGGCTGGCGTGTGCCATGTCGAAACCGGCGCCGTTGTCGCGCACATGGATGACCACCGAACCGTCTGGCTGCGTGCTGCTGCCGATGTCGATGCTGGCCGGTTCGCGGTGGGCGCTGTACTTCACCGCGTTGCTGATGAGGTTCTGCAGCAGACTGCGCATGAGGTGCTCGTCGGCCCAGGCCGTCATGCCGGGCTCGACATGGCATTGCAGGCGGTGCGCGCCCTGGTCGATCTGGAACGCCTGGCAGATGTCGCTGGCCATGGCGCTGAGGTCGAGCATGCTGTGCTGCAAGGGCATCTCGCCGATGCGCGAGAGGTTGAGCAGGCTCTCCACCATTTGTGCCAGCTGGTGGGCCGACTTGCGGGAGCGCTCCAGCAGGTCGCGCGCCACCGGGCTCAGCGCATCGCCGGCTTCTTCGAGCGCCAGCGCGGTGTAGGCCTCCACGGCGCGCAGGGGCGCACGCAGGTCGTGCGAGACGGTGTAGTTGAACCGCCTCAGTTCTTCGGCGGCGTCGTTGAGCTCCCGCGTGCGCTCGGCCACGCGCTGTTCCAGCTCCTCATTGAGCTGGCGCAGGGCCTGCTCGGTCTGGATGCGGGCGGTGACCTCGCGCGAGAGCCAGATCACCTGGCCCGCTTCCTCGGTGACAGCTGGTCTGCTCTCGCTACCGGCTGCGGGCGGCGGCTGTTCGATCACCGCCACGCGACCCTCGAACCAGTGTGGTTCTCCCCGCGCATCGTCGATCTGGCTCTCCAGGGTCTGCACTTCGCGCGTTGCCAGCGCGCGGTGGATGGTCTGCATGTAGCTGTGAACCACCTCGGGCGGTCGGTGGTCTTGCAGATGGGTGCCGACCGGAATGGGCAGGGGCCGGTCTGTGCGCGCCTTCGGGTGACCCATGATTTCGAGCACCTTGCCATGGCTGTCGAGCACGTAGGCGGTGTCGGGCACGGCATCGGTGTAGGCGCGCAGGCGTGCCTCACTGGCCTGCACCTGGGAGAACGCCGCGCGCACGCGCGACCACATCCAGAACAGCGTGATCAGAGTGACCGCCATGAGCACGCCGGTGGCGGCCACCGCCAGGAAGTGCAGCCCGTGTTTGGTGCGAAAGTCCTGCAACAACTGCGCCAGCACCAACTGCTCGAGCTGGTCGGCCTGCTGGCTGGCTTCCTGCAGACCACGCTGCAGTTGCAGCAGGTGGTCGGCCTGGGTGATGTCTGGTGCGGCGCTGATCGGTAGCAGCTCGTTGGCCTGGTCGCGCAGGCGCTGGGCCACGGTTCGGGCCTCGCCTTCCAGCGCCCGTGAGCGGGGCAGGCCAGCGAGACCGCCTTCGCCGTCGATCAGGCGCTGGGCCGATGCGGCCATGTTCTGAAGCAGCAGAGGGATTTCGCAGACGTCGTCTTGCACCTGATCGTTGCAATGGACCGGTGGTATCGGGCCCTGCTGCTTGACCATCTGCAGCGCTTTCGAGGCCTGGCGCTGGATCAGCAGCAGCTCCTGCATCGGGGCCACGCCGCGGTCGAGCGTGCGTTCGGCCATGTGGATGCCGAGGATCAGCAGCACCTGCATGAAAATGCCAAAAAACAGCACGGTCGCCACGGCGATCCTGAAGGGCCGGTTCAAGGGCAGAGCGAAGCGGGAAACGGGGCTGGCATTCATCGGGTGTCACGGCATGTCCAGCCGCATCTCGCCGCTGGTGAAACCGAAGTGTCGCACCAGCTTCTCGTGTGTGTGTCGACACGCAGGGCAGCGCCGCTGGCCAGTCGGCTGACAGCGGTGAGCGGCGCGTTCACATGCACCAGCCACCGTGCCAGGCCAGTGAGTGGCACGCTGAACCGCAGCGCCGAACCGAGCAGCCGTTTGTGAGTTTTCAAACCCGAGAGCCCTTTCGTTGCAAGACTATAGAGGACCGGGCACCGGTTTCCGGGCAAAAAATGCACGGGTATCACCCTGTTGGCCCGGGTGTTGGCCCGGGTCATCGGCTTCCTGAGGACTGGGATAATCCGCACGATGTTTCCCGCCGACTCTTTCCCTGTTGCTTCGCCGTCGCCCTGGCGCCTGTCGGTCGCCCCCATGATGGGCTGGACGGACCGCCATTGCCGCTATTTTCACCGTCTGCTGACCCGTCACACGCTGCTCTACACCGAGATGGTGACCAGCGCAGCGTTGATCCACGGCAACAGCGCGCAGTTGCTGCGCCACAACGGCGAGGAGCACCCGGTGGCGCTGCAACTGGGGGGGAGCGAGCCGAGCGACCTGGCACGCGCTGCGCGCCTGGGCCAGGCGCGTGGCTACGGCGAGATCAACCTCAATTGCGGTTGCCCGAGCGAGCGCGTGCAGCGCGGCGCCTTTGGTGCCTGCCTGATGGGTGAGGCGCCGCTGGTGCGCGACTGCATCAAGGCCATGCGCGACGCGGTGGACGTGCCCGTCACGGTCAAGCACCGCATCGGCATTGACAAGATCGAGAGCTACGACTTCGTGCGCGACTTTGTGGGCACGGTGGCCGAAGGGGGCTGCGAAGTCTTCATCGTGCACGCGCGCAACGCCTGGCTCAAGGGCCTGTCACCGAAAGAGAACCGCGAGATCCCGCCGCTGCGCTACGAACTGGCGCACCGCCTCAAACGCGACTTTGCGCAGCTCACCATCGCCGTCAATGGCGGCATCACCACCAACGACCAGATCGCCGAACACCTGACGCAGGTCGACGGCGTGATGATCGGCCGGGAGGCGTACCACAACCCCTGGCTCATGGTCGGCTGGGACCTGCGCTTTTACGGTGACGCCTCACGCCCCCTGCCCACGCGCGAAGCGGTGGAACTGGCCATGGTCGACTACATGGAGCGGGCCGCCGCCGAAGACGGCGTGAACTGGTACTCCATCGCCTGCCACATGCTGGGCTTGCGCCACGGCCTGCACGGTGCGCGCAAGTGGCGCCAGGTCTGGAGCGACCACCGACTCAAACCTTTGCCACCACGCGAAGTCTGGGCGCTGGCCCAGCAGCATGTGGCGCCACCCGCCGAAGCGGTCCCCACCGAATCCCTTGTTCCAACCCCCTGAGAGTCCGAACCATGAAGCGTTTTCTGATCTGTTCCTCCGCCCTCGCCACCAGCCTCCTTGCATGGCCGGCCCTGGCGCAAAACACCGCACTGGACGCCGCCGCCAAAGAGGCGGGCGCGGTCGTCACCCCCTCCGGCCTGGTGTTCCGCTCGCTCAAGGACGGCACCGGCGCCAGCCCGGGCGCGACCGACACCGTGAAAGTGCACTACAAAGGCACCCTCCCGGACGGCAAGGAGTTCGACAGTTCCTATTCGCGCGGCACGCCGATCGAGTTCCCGCTCAACCGCGTGATTCCCTGCTGGACCGAGGGCGTGCAGCGCATCAAGGTGGGTGGCAAGGCCCGGCTGACCTGCCCCAGCAGCATCGCCTACGGCACCCGGGGTGTCGGCGGCGTGATCCCGTCCAACGCCACGCTGCTGTTCGAGGTGGAGCTGCTGGGCATCAACGGTCGCTGAACGCGGTCCATTGAACCTGGAGACCGGGTAGCGGGAAGGCGTCTGCAACAACCGCAACGATTCAGCGCCATTCGGTGGGTGCCAGCGGCGGCTTCTGATGGCCGCACTTCACGCGCCTGTCAAACGGCATGTCTATCTTTCATGGAGCGCTTTGTCGCCTCCCGGCCCGATCCGGTCGCCCTCCCTGAAAGCCCTCCATGCAACAGAACCGCCGTGTCTTCCTGCTCCAAGTGGCCTCTGCCTCAACCGTTGCCACTGCGCGGGACTGCTGGGCGGCGGCGAGGCCCAGGCCAGCGAGCATCCGGGGCGCGATGGTTTCGAGAGCATGGCCTCCGAGCGCGCGCGCGGCTTCATCCGGTTCGACCACGGCGTGGCCAGCGGCGATCCTTTGGCAGACCGGGTGATCCTGTGGACACATGCGCGCCGCAGCCGCACCAACCTGCCGCTCGTTCTGCGCTGGGAGGTGTCTCTGGACGCCCGCTTCCGTCGCATCGTTTCGTCGGGCTGGGTCAAAGCCGGCCCCGAGACGGGCTACACCGCCAAGGTGGATGCCACCGGTTTGCGCCCCGGCCACCTGTACTTCTACCGCTTTCGCACCCTGCTGGCGGTGTCCCCGGTGGGCATCACCCGAACCTTGCCGGCCCAAGGCGTTGAGCGCGTCAAGCTGGCGGTGTTCAGCTGCTCCAACTATCCCGCTGGCTATTTCCACGCCTACGGCCAGGCGGTGCGCGCCGGTGCCGAGTACGCGCTGCATCTGGGCGATTACATCTACGAATACGGTGCCGACGGCTATGCCTCGGAAGACGCGCAGGCCCTGGGTCGAACCAGTCGCCCCAGCAACGAGATCGTCACGCTTGACGATTACCGCCAGCGCTACGCCCAGTACCGCAGCGATCCGGACCTCAAGCAACTGCACGCCCGCCTGCCGATGATCGCCATCTGGGACGATCACGAGATTGCCAACGACACCTGGAGCGACGGCGCTGAAAACCACGACGAGACCACCGAAGGCCCGTTCAGCAACCGCGTGAATGCCGCACTGCGCGCCTACCACGAATGGATGCCGATCCGCACGCCCGACCGGACTGACTTGCGCAAGATTTACCGCAGCTTCGACTTCGGCGGCCTGCTGTCTCTGCACATGCTGGAGACCCGACTGGTCGGGCGCGAAGAGCCGGTCACCTTGCTCGACCTGGTCAACCCCGCCACCGCCGCCAGCGCCGCGACCGCGCTGGCATCACCGCGGCGCCAGATGCTGGGCAACGAACAGCTGGACTGGCTGAGCGCTCAGATGGCGGGGTCCAGCGCGAGGTGGCAGGTGCTGGGCCAGCAAGTGCTGATGGGCCGGATGGAATTCCCGGTGTCGATCCTGCAGGCGCTCAACCCGTCTGACACCAGCCCCGAGGCTCAAGCCGCCGGCGCGAAGGCCATCAGCGATTACCTGGGCGCCAAGGCGACGGCCGCCCTCAACCCCGCCGCACTCACGCCCGTCCAGCAAGCCTTGCTGAACCCGCAGATCAACCCCAGACTGGGCTACAACCTGGACGCCTGGGACGGTTACCCTGCCGCGCGCGAAATACTCCTGGGCACGGCGGCTGCCATGGGCAAGCGGCTGGTGGTCTTGGCCGGCGACACCCACAACGCCTGGCACAACGACCTGACCCTGATGGACGGCACCAAGGTGGGCGAGGAGTTCGCCACGTCCAGCGTCAGCTCGCCCGGGCTGGAGGAGTACCTCGTGACCATCCCGCCTGCGCAGACGGCCTCGATCTTCCGGGGCGTGATCGACTCGCTGCGCTACTGCGAAACAGCACGCCGTGGCTACCTGATGATGGAGTTCAGCCCTGAGGCTGCATCCGGCACCTGGTACCTGCTGGACACGGTGAAGTCCAGTGCCCATGCCATCGGCGCTGCCCACACGGCCACTTTCAGCGCCTGACCCGGAGCAGCCGGGAAGGAGGGGGCGTCAGGCAGCCGCTTCCAGGCCGTTGCGGAAATGTTCCTGCATGCGCTGGCGCGTCAAACCGGGGTCGTGCGCCAGCAGGGCGGCCATCAGCGCGCGGTGTTCGGCCAGTGACTCATCCAGCCGACCGGTCTTGAGCAGGGAGTGGTGCCGGTTGAGCTTCATGACCTTGCGCAGGTCGCTCACCATTTGCAGGCGCCAGCGGTTGTCGGCCATCTCCAGCAGGCGCATGTGGAACTGTTCGTTGACGGCGAAGAAGCGGTCGCGGTGGTCCACGGCGGCCTCCAGCGCCTGGTGCAGGGCCTGCAGTTCGGCCCGCTGGGCCGCTGTCGCCTG
>PNMN01000181.1 GCA_013823655.1 Comamonadaceae bacterium
CAGCGCCACACCGCCCGAGAGCCTGGAGATGCGCTCTTCCAGCTTCTCCTTGTCGTAGTCGCTGCTGGCGGCTTCGCGCTCCTTGCGGATGCTGGCCACGCGCTCCTGGATCGCCTGCGTGGTGCCGTCGCCCGCCATCTCGCTGCTGCGCGAGGCCACCTCGCGCAGCAGCTGCGCGCCCATGTTCTCGAACCGGTTTTCCAGCTCCACCGACCAGGCCACCAGCACGCCGGAATTCACGATCTGCGGCGGGCCGTGGTCGCGGTCCAGGATCACGGTGCGCCCGCGCGGGCCGAGCGTCACCTTCACGGCCTCGGCCAGCGCATCGACACCGCGGCGGATCTTGTCGCGGGCGTCGTCGCGAAAGAGCAGTTGCCTGGCGGTCATGCGTCACTCCTTGTGGGGTTGTGTGGTTCGACCGTACCTCAGCCTGCCCCATCTTTTCACCTGTCTGCGGCTGCGGATTGAGCCTGCGCAACGCCGGCGTGACTGGCCCCCCCCGACGCGATCAATGCGCCGTCGGTGCTGCTCCGCCGTTCGCCTGCTGCACCAGGGCTTCTGCCTTCAGCCAGTCATCGAGCTCGTGCCCGGGCTCGCAGCCGCGCGCTTCAAAACACGCGTAGGCGGCTTCGCGCACAGCCTGCTCGCGGTCAAAGCTGGTCGCCGACGGACTCGCCGTGGCCGGGTCGCCCGAATCCGGGGCCATGGGTATGTTCATGGTCTTGGGTGTGTGGGCAGCGGATTTGGTGGTTACCAGTTGTCGTCCCATGTCTGATCTCCGGTTGAAGGGTTGGGTGATGTGCAACGCGCCAGGGTGGAGGCGACGCACCGGGCGAAGTTAGTGCGCCCAAGCCAGGGGTTGATTGAGCGTGCTCAACGCAGCAGCACCTGCCCGGCCCCGACCGATGTGTGGTGGCCACCAGCCTGCCGCGTCCTGCGAGGGCGTCTGGACCCGGGTTTGCCGGTTGAGCACACTCAATGCCCATCGGAGCCGACAGGCACAGCATGCGTGTCTGAGGCGGTTCGCCGAACCTGCTTCAGTCAATCAACCCATTGAAGGAGCTGTCCATGAACGAACTCAAAGTCCGTGACCTGTTTGCCGCCGATCCGTTTGACGATGCCTTTCGCAACTTCCTGCGTCCCTGGGTGTCGCGGGGTGTTGCACCGGCGCCCGACATCAAGGTCGACCTCACCGAGAGCAATGGCGACTACAAGGTCAAAGCCGAGATCCCGGGCGTGCGAAAAGAAGACATCCAGATCGACATCGACGAGAACAAGGTCTGCATCTCGGCCGAGGTGAAACAGGAGAGCGAAGAGAAGAAGGACGACCGCGTGATCCGCTCCGAGCGGCAATACGGTTACGCCAGCCGCAGCCTCTGGCTGGACAACCCGGTGGACCAGGCCAAGGCCAAGGCCAGGTACGAAAACGGCGTGCTCGAACTGACCTTGCCCAAGAAGACCGCTTCCACGGCCCAGCGCCTGACGATCACCTGATTTCTCTCGGGCCGCTGGCGGGTGGCTGGTGAGCACCCTCCAGCGACCCGCCCTTTGACCAGGAGGCAGACATGCCAAGCAGGCCCAAACACCGGCATCTGGATGTTCGAGAAAAGAGTGGAATGCGGCATTTCGAGGAGACCATGGCTTCGGTCTATCTGGAGGGCAATGGAGGGCAATGGAGGGCAATGGAGGGCAAGTTGCCGCCCCAGATCGAGAAAATTTTGCTTAAACGAAATCGGTTACGAATAAGTAAATCAACTTCCTGGGTGCGAAGACTCAGCCCAAGCCCCGCTCCAGCACCGCCACCACTTCATCGGCAAACGCGGCGTAGCTCATGGCGCCGCCCGGGCGCAGCCAGGTGAAGGTCCAGTTGATCATGCCGAACAGCATCATGGTCAGCGCAGTCTGGTTGGCCGGCGTCACACGATCCGGGTAGGCGCGCCTGATGAAGCGGGTGAACGCCGCCACCACGTCGCGCTGGCGGTTGAGGATCAGTTCGCGCTGGGTCTCGCCCAGGAACTTGGTGTCCGACACCAGCGCCACGTGGCGGGTGGCCGAGCTTTCGTACTCGCTCAGAAAGGCTCGCACCAGTTCGTGCAGCGCGTCGCGTTCGCTCAGGTTCTTGCGCTGGGCGCGCGCTTCGGCCTCGCCGATCAGCGCCAGCAGGCGCTGGGTGTAGCGGTCCAGCAGGTCGAACAGGATCGCTTCCTTGCTCTCGTAGTAGTGGTACAGCCGCGCCTTGCTGGTGCCGCAGGCGGTGGCGATGTGGTTCATGCTCGCGGCGGGAAAACTCTGCTGCGCAAAACACTGCGCCGCCACGTCGAGGATTTGTTCGCGCTTGAGGTCGTGGGAGGCGGATTTGGGGCGGGCCATGGGTGGACATTGTCCACCCATGGCCAGGATGTGGCCCACCCCCGTCGCTTGCTCGCTGCGCGTAGCCGCTCCGCCCCTCAAGGGGCGGCACTGGCGGCCCGGCAAAGCCGGTTCCGCGGTGCCCTGGGGTGAAGTCATTTCGCGCCAACGGCTTGTTTCGCTGCGCGCTGCTCACTACGATATGCCCATGGCCACCAAACCCATCACCGATCCCTTCGTGTTGCACGCCTGCGAGCTGCTGTCCTGCCTCGGCCCTTGCAAGGCGGTGCGCATGTTCGGTGGCTACGGCTTGTCGGTGGATGGCATGAACATCGGCCTGGTGATCGAGGACACGCTCTACCTGAAGTCGAATGCGCTGACCGTGCCCCGGTGGCTGGCGGCTGGCGGGCGGCCTTTTGAGTACGAGGCCAAGGGCAAGACGGTCCAGGTGAAATACCACACACCACCCGACGAAGCGCTGGAATCGCCCGCGCTGATGGCGCCGTGGGCGCGGTTGGCGCTGGCAGCGGCGGTGGCGGCGCGCAAACCGGCACCGCGCCGCAAGCCGACCTCAAGAACGCAGTGATTCCAGCGGCGAGAGCACGCGCCCGCGCCCGGCCACCAGGAACTCGCTGTAACCCAGTAGGCCGCGCAGCACGCGGGCCATGGCAGTGACCGCCTGCGCCAGCGCTGCGCCCAGCTCGCGCGCGGGCGACAGCACCTCACGGTCAAACCGGCCCGGGCCTGCCAGGGCCGATGCGTCGGACCAGTCGAAATGCACCGGTGCCGTGTCGCCACGCGCCGACACGGGCTCCATGACCAGACACACGCCAGCGGGCACGGCCAGCACATCGCCAGGGCCGAGGAAGCGGTCACCCGCGCTGTCCGGCGTGGCACCCGCGGGCAGGCCCTGGGTCACCCACACCTGTCCGCAGAAGATGCGCAGCACGGCGCCCTGCTTCGGGCGCAGGCTCATGGCGTGGCCGGGGTGCAGGCGCCAGGTCCCGATGGTCGGGCGGCGGCATGAGGCGGTTGGCGGATGTGACATGAAGACCTCCTGTGAAAGCCATGGCTGTCATCCTCTCGCTGCGTGGTCGCCGCGTCCAATGAATTGGCGCTAAGCTATTGATTCGATAAGCGCATCAATCTTTTGGAGCCAGACCATGCAGCTCACCTCCAGCCATCCCCGCACAAGGCCTATCTCGGCCGGTCACCTGCGCGCCTTCGAGGCGGTGGCCCGGCACCTGAACTTCCGCGCCGCAGCAGAGGAACTTTCCGTCACGCAAAGCGCGGTCAGCCGACAGATACAGGCGCTGGAGGACGAGGTCGGTACCGCACTTTTTCTGCGCCACACGCGGGCCGTGGAACTCACCAGCGCGGGCGCGCAACTGCTGCGCGCAGCGGGCAGCGCGCTGGAACGCATTGATGCGGCGGTGAGGCAAATCCGCCAGAGCGCGGGGCGCAAGAGCGTGGCCATCACGACCTGGGCCTCGTTCGCCTCCATGTGGCTGATTCCACGGCTCGAAGCGTTCCAGCGCGAGCACCCGGACATCGACATCCGCATCGATGCCTCTGACGCGGCGCTGGACCTGAGCACCGCCGACGTGGACCTGGCGCTGCGCTACGCGGTACCGCAGTCCATGCCGGCCGGATCGCTGCGCCTGTTTGGCGAACAGCTCACGCCGGTGGCCAGCCCGTGGCTGCTCAAGACGCACCGCATCGCTTCATTGGACGACCTGGCCAGGGTGACGCTGATCGAGGCCGGCGACGCGCACCGCACACGCCACCTGGAGTGGTTGACCTGGCAGCGCTGGCTCGACCATTTTGCGGCCCCCTCCAGCAGCAAGGGCGCCACCGCAGTGCCTGTCAAGTCGGCCCAGGCGACGAAGGCGACGAAGGCCAAGTTCACACCGCAACGCTGGCTGTATTTCAACTACGCGCACCAGATCGTGCAGGCCGCGCTCACCGGCCAGGGCGTGGCGCTGGCGCGGCTGCCGCTGGTGGCCGAGAGCCTGGCCAGCGGCGACCTGGTGGAGCCGTTGCCGCAGATGCGGCTGGACTCGCCCCTGGTGTACTGGCTGGTGGTGGCGCCGCGCAGTGTGCAGCGACCGGAGGTGAAGGCCTTCTGCGACTGGTTGCTGCGGGAAGCCGAGCGGACCCGGCAGGCGATCGGCGACGTGCCCGATCCGGATACCGTGGATCATATTGATTGACCCCCTGCGCCGCTGCGCGGCTTCCCCCAGGGGACCACGCCCTTGGACCGGCAGAGCCGGATCTTCGGCGTGTGCTGGACACAGGCACCTCAGCCTCCTCCCCCTTTGGTGCCTTCGCCGGTCTCGATCTCAGGCAGACTGCGCGGCTCCTCTTCTGATGCCATGACCACTTCCGCCCAACACGCCGCCGGCAACCTGCGCAGCATCGTCCACATGCTGCTGGCGGTGATGTTCTTCTCGCTCATGGACGCGGTGCTCAAGACGCTCTCGGCCCACTACCCGCCCTTGCAGATCGCCTGCCTGCGCGGCGCCACGGCACTGCCGCTGGTGCTGGCCTGGATCCAGTGGCGCCGGAGCTGGCACACACTGCGCCGGTTGCGCTGGCCGCTGCACATCCTGCGTGGCTGCCTTGGCATCGCCATGCTGACGCTGTTCACCCGGGGTGTGAGCGAACTGCCGCTGTCGGCCACCTACACCCTGTTTTTCATCGCACCGATGTTGATCACCGCGCTGTCGGTGCCGGTGCTCAGGGAGCGCGTGCCCCAAGCCCACTGGTGGGCCATCGCCGCCGGTTTCGTGGGCGTGCTGGTGGCCTTGCAACCCGGCGGCGACGAGCTGCAAGCCGGTTTTGCCACCGTGGCCGGGCTGGCCGTGCTGGCGGCCGCGCTGTGCTACGCCGTGGCCGCGGTGGCCGGGCGCCTGGTGAGCCGCACCGACAGCAGCGAATCCATGATCCTCACCATGATGCTGTTCATGACCGTGGGCGGCGGCCTGCTGGCCGCGCCGCGCTGGGTGCCGGTGTCGGGCGAACACGCCAGCCTGCTGCTGGCGCTGGCGGTCACCGGCTTTCTGGGACAGCTGGCCATCAACGAGGCGTTCCGCCACGGCCAGGCCAGTGCCGTGGCACCGTTCGAATACACGGCGCTGGCCTGGGGCGTCGGGCTGGACTGGCTGATCTGGCAGACCTTGCCCGCCGCCCACACCTGGCTCGGCGCGGCCATCATCGTGGGCAGCGGCATCTACCTGGTGCGGCGCGAGAAACGCATCAGCGAAGTGCACGCCACGGCTGAGCATCCGTAGGGACACGCCAGCGAAGGCTCTGAGCGTCGGGTATCACGCCGACAACCACGAAGCCAGCAGCAGCGTGTCCGGAGGAAGTGCCTGACCCAGGGCTCCCGTGGAACCGGCTTGCCGGGCCACAGGGAGCGTCCCCCTCGAAGCGCCAAAGGCGCGCCACAGAGGGGGAAGCCGCGTCAGCGGCGCAGGGGGTGCTTCACTGCCCTGTCCAGGCCACGCCGGTGTCGGACAGGATCGCGTCCAGCGGCACGTCGTGCGGCTCGGGAGCCAGATCGGGCAGGTAGGCGAAGTCGTAGCCCAGACCCACCGTGAACGGCCTGGGCTGCAGCGAGGCGAGCGTGCGGTCGTAAAAGCCGCCACCGTAACCCAGCCGGTAGCCACCCGGCCCGTAGCCCACGCACGGCACAAAGATCAGCGTGGGCTCGACGAC
>PNMN01000182.1 GCA_013823655.1 Comamonadaceae bacterium
TTCACATGCGGGCAGCGCGGATTGAACGCACAGCCCGGGGGCGGGTTCAGCGGGTTGGGCACTTCGCCCTGCACCGGCGTGCGTGCCCGTCCGGTGTCGTGCATCTTCGGAATGGCGTCCAGCAGCATGCGCGTGTAGGGGTGGCGCGGGCTGTCGAACAGGGTGTGCTTGGGCGCCAGCTCCACCAGGCGGCCCAGGTACATCACGCCCACCTGGTCGCTCACGTGGCGCACCACCGCCAGGTTGTGGCTGATGAACAGATAGGTCAGACCCTGCTGGCGCTGCAGGTCCTTCATGATGTTGAGCACCTGCGCCTGCACGCTCACGTCCAGCGCACTGGTCGGCTCGTCGCACACCAGAAAGTCCGGCTGCGTGGCCAGCGCGCGTGCGATGGAGATGCGCTGGCGCTGCCCGCCGCTGAACTGGTGCGGGTACTTCACCCGGTCGGCCGCGGCCAGACCGACCGAATGCAGCAGTTCTTCGACCCGCGTGCGCAGCGCGGTCGCGTCGCTCATCAGCCCATGCTCGATCAGCGGCTCGGCAATCACGTCTTCCACCCGCCAGCGCGGGTTCAGGCTGGCGTACGGGTCCTGAAAGATCATCTGGATGCGTCGGCGCAGCTGCCGCCCTTGCGGCGTCTTGAAGGCCGCATGCGCGTCCAGGCCGTCGAATTCGAAGCCGCCCCGAGTCGGCTCGTACAGGCCCACCAGCAGGCGCGCCACGGTGCTCTTGCCGCAGCCCGATTCGCCCACCAGCGCCAGCGTCTGGCCCTTGAAGATGTCAAAGCTCACACCATCGACCGCGCGCAGCAACTGGCGCGGCTGGCGCTCCAGCACGCGGTTGAGCCAGAGGGCGGAGACGTCGAAGGTCTTGGCCAGGTCGGTGGCGCGCACCAGCGGCGCCTCGCCCACCAGCGGAGCCACCGCTGGCGGACGCACCACGTCGGCCTGCGCCTGTACCGCTTTTTCAATCAAATTCGATCTCATGCAGCCTCCCCGACGCTCAGCACGCTGGACGCGTCGTGCAGCCAGCAGGCCGCGCGCGTGGCGCCGGCGGGCATCAGATCGGGGCGCTGTTCGCGGCAGCGCTCGAAACTGCGGTCGCAGCGCGGGTTGTAGGCGCAACCGCGCGGAATGGCGTTCAGGCGCGGCATGGCGCCGTCGATCTGGTGCAGGCGTTCGCGGTCCACGCTCATGTCGGGGATGCAGGCCATCAGGCCCTTGGTGTAGGGGTGGGCCGGCTGGTTGATGACTTCGTGCACCGGCCCGATCTCGGCGATGCGCCCGGCGTACATCACGGCCACGCGGTCGCAGGTCTCGGCGATCACGCCCATGTCGTGCGTGATCAGCATGACCGCCGCGCCGCGCTCGCGGCAGATGGTCTTGAGCAGGGTGATGATCTGCGCCTGGATCGACACGTCCAGCGCGGTGGTGGGTTCGTCGGCCACGATCAGCTTGGGCTCGGCGGCCAGCGCCAGGGCGATCACCACTCGCTGGCGCATGCCGCCCGAAAACTGGTGCGGAAAATGGTCGATGCGCTGCTCGGGCGCCGGAATGCCGGTGTCGCGCAGCAGCTGGATGGCGCGCTGGCGCGCCTCGGCCTGGTTCACCGGCAGGTGGGTGGTGATGGTCTCGATCAGTTGGCGCCCCACCGAGTACAGCGGGTTGAGCGAGGTCAGCGGGTCCTGGAAGATGGCCCCGATCTGGCGCCCACGCACCTGGCGCATCTGCTCGGGCGGCAGGTTGTCGATGCGGCGGCCCTCCAGCAATATCTCGCCCGAGGCGACCCGGCCCGGTGGCTCCAGCAGGCCGATGATGGACGCGCCGGTGAGCGACTTGCCGGCCCCCGACTCGCCCACCACACCCAGGATCTCGCCGGGTGCAATGTCGAAGGAGATGTGATCCAGCGCGCGCAGGTGCCATGGACGGTTGGGGAACTCAACCACCAGATTTTTGACTTGTAAGAGACTCATCGGGTGCTCAGCGCAGTCTTGGATTGAGGGCATCGCGCAGCCAGTCGCCCAGCAAATTCACCGACAGCGCGATCACCACCAGCATGGCGCCGGGGAAGATGGTGATCCACCATTCGCCGGAGAACAGGTAGTCGTTGCCGATGCGGATCAGCGTGCCCAGCGAGGGCGAGGTGGGTGGTGCGCCGACGCCCAGGAAAGACAGCGTGGCCTCGGTGATGATGGCCGTGGCCACCTGGATGGTGGCCAGCACCAGCACCGGGCCCATGACGTTGGGCAGCACGTGCCGACGCATGATGCGCAGCGGCGCCACACCGGTCACGCGCGCGGCCTGCACGTACTCCTTGTGGCGCTCCACCAGCGTGGAGCCGCGCACCGTGCGTGCGTACTGCACCCAGCCGGTGAGCGTGATGGAGACGATCAGCACAGCGAAGGCCAGCGTGTCATGCGCATTCGGAAACAGCGCGCGCCCGACACCGGCGATCAGCAGCGCCACCAGAATGGCCGGGAAGGACAGCATCACGTCGCACACGCGCATGAGCACGGCATCGATCCAGCCGCCCAGAAACCCGGCCAGCAGACCCAGCGTCACGCCGATCACCACCGACAGCAGCACCGACGCCAGCCCCACGGCCAGCGAGATGCGCGCGCCGTACATCAGCGCCGAGAGAATGTCGCGCCCCTGGTCGTCGGTGCCCAGCCAGAAGCTGGGGTTGCCCCCTTCGCTCCAGGCCGGTGGCAGGCGCGCATTCGACAGCTCCAGCGAAGCAAGGTCAAACGGGTTGTGCGGTGCGATCCACGGCGCGAACACGGCGCAGACCACACAGACCAGCGCGATCAGCCCGGCCACGATGGCGGTGGGCGAGGTGCGGAAACTGTGGCCAACATCGCTGTCGAACCAGCGGCGAACAAGAGCAATCAAAGGAGCGCTTTCAATTGGAATGGCGAAAAAACCTTGGTGAAAAAACCTTGGCCAACGAAGAGGAGCCACCCCAGAGCCAGCGCGGAACCGGCTCCGCCGGGCCGCTGCTGGCGCCCCCCTTGAGGGGGTGACGCCGCAGGCGGCGCGGGGGTGATCACTTCACAGACATATAGCGGAACGGCATCTGGTTGTCGGCGCGCTGCGTCAGCGTCACGTTGCCGCCCACCCCCCAGGCCAGGGCCTGCTGGTGCAGCGGCAGGTGGCCGATGTCGTCGGCGTGCAGCCTGAAGGCTTCCTTGATCAATGCGTCGCGCTTGGGTTTGTCGGTCTCGGACTGGATCTGGAGCGTGAGCTCGTCCACCTTCGGGTTGCAGTACGCGCCCAGGTTGAACTGGCCCGAGCCCTTGCCGTCCACGCAGCGGATCAGGGCGTTGAGCACGTTGTGCGCGTCGTAGGTGCTGGGCGACCAGCCCAGCAGGTAGAAACTGGTGTCACGGCGCAGCACCTTGGGGAAATAGGTGCCCTTGGTCTCTTCCTGCAGGTTCACCTTCACACCCACGCGCGCCAGGTTGGCGGCCACGGCCTGGCAGATGTTGCTGTCGTTCACATAGCGGTCGTTCGGGCAGTTCATGCCGACCTCGAAGCCGTTCGGGTAACCGGCCTCGGCCAGCAGCTTTCTGGCGGCCTCGGGGTCGTGAGGCAGGCGTTTGTCCAGGCTGGCGTCGTAACCGTTCACGCCCGGCCCGATCAGCAGCGCGGCGGGTGTGGCCGCGCCCCGCATCACCACCCTCTGGATGCCGTTGATGTCGATCGCCTGGTAGAAAGCCTGGCGCACCCGCTTGTCCTTGAACGGGTTCTTGCCCTTGACGTTCGAATTCAGCAGCTCGTCGCGCTTCTGGTCCATGCCCAGAAAGATCCAGCGCAGCTCGGGGCCTTGCAACACCCGGGCCTTGCCGCTGGCGTTGATGCGCGCCACGTCCTGCACCGGCACCGGCTCGATCACGTCCACCTGGCCCGACAGCAGCGCGGCCACGCGGGTGGAATCGTTGCCGATCGGCGTGTACTCCACGTTCACCACATTGCCTTCGATCTTGCCCCAGTAGCTGCCGTTGCGCACAAAGCTCGTCTTGACGTTGGGCTGGCGCTCGCGCAGGCGAAACGGGCCGGTGCCGTTGGCGCGGAACGAAGCCGCGTTCTCCACCCCCTTGCGGCGGTCCACCGGTCGGGTGGCCTGGTTTTCCTCCGCCCACTGTTTGCTCATGATGTAGAAGAACGACAGCTGGTCGGGCAGGATGGGGAACGGCGCCTTGGTCTCGATCTCCACCGTGAAGTCGCCCAGCTTGCGCACTTCCTTGATGTCGTTGGTGTAGGAGCGCATGTCGGAGCCCTCGCCCGCGCCGCGCGCCAGACTGAACAGCACGTCGTCGGCGGTGAAGGGTTTGCCATCGTGGAATTTCACGCCCCGGCGCAACTCGAAGCGCCACACGGTGGGCGAGGTCTGCCGCCAGCTGGTGGCCAGCGCCGGTACCAGCTTCAGGTCCTTGTCACGCGTCACCAGCGGCTCATAGACGTTGCCGGTCACGCTCAGCTGCAGCGACTCGTTGAGCGAATGCGGATCCATCGACAGGGCATCGCCCTGGTTGCCAATGCGCACCGTCTGCGCCGAAGCCGCCGTGCCGGTGGCCAGTGCGGCGGCCATCAGACTCATCATCAGGGTCGGTTTGAACATCATGAATCGCTCCTCGGGGTTGAAAAAAGCTGGAAGGACATGCGGGTATCAGGGCGGCACCGGCTCAAGCCGGTTCATGCGGGTTCAAGCGGGCTCCAGCGGCAGGCCCTGCTCGATCAGGCCGACGTGCAGCGCCGCGCCCAGCGGCAGCACGTCGTCGTTGAAATCGTAGCGGCTGTTGTGCAGGAAGCAGCTGCCCACGCCATGCTCGGTGCCCTGGCCCAGGCGCATGTAGGCACCGGGCTTGACCTGCAGCATGAAAGAAAAATCTTCGGCGCCCATGCTGGGTTCGAGCTTGCGGTCGACGTGATCGTGCCCCACCAGTTTCTGCGCCACATCGGTGGCGAAGCGGGCCTCATCGCGGCTGTTGATGGTGGCCGGGTAGACGCGTTCGTAGCGCACATGCGCCGTGGCACCCAGGCCCATGGCCACCCCCGAACACACCTCCTGCAGGCGCCGCTCCAGCAGGTCCTGCACCTCGGCGCTGAAGCTGCGCACCGTGCCCACCAGCGTGGCCTTGCCCGGCACCACGCTGAAGGCGCCGGGGTCGCCCGCCTGCATGGAGCACAGGCTGATCACCGCCTGGTCGAGCGCGCGCACGTTGCGCGAAACGATGCTCTGCACCGCCGTGATGATGTGCGCCGCCACCAGCACCGGGTCCACCGTCTGGTAGGGGTGCGCGCCGTGGCCGCCCTTGCCACCGATCTCGATGGTGATGCGGTCGGCCGAGGCCATCATCGGCCCGGGGTTGATGCCCACCGTGCCGGGCTTCATCTGCGGCCAGTTGTGCATGGCGTAGACCGACTGCACCGGAAAGCGCTCGAACAGGCCGTCTTCGATCATGGCCTTGGCGCCGGCAAAACCCTCTTCGCCAGGCTGGAAAATCAGCACCGCCGTGCCGTCGAACTGGCGTGTTTCGGCCAGGTAGCGCGCCGCGCCCACCAGCATGGCGGTGTGGCCGTCGTGGCCGCAACCGTGCATCAGGCCCTTGCGCGCGGAGCGCCAGGCGAAATCGTTTTCTTCCGTCATCGGCAGCGCGTCCATGTCGGCGCGCAGGCCCAGCATGCGACCGCTGCCGCGAGCACGGCCGTGGATCAGCGCCACCACACCGGTTTTGCCGATGCCGGTGTGCACCTCGTCCACCCCACAGACCTTGAGCGACTCCACCACGCGGCGCGCGGTGTAGTGCTCCTCGAACCCCAGTTCGGGGTGGGCATGCAGTTCGCGCCGCAGCGCCGTCAGCTCCGGATGAAAAGCCGCAATCTGCGCAAACGCGCGGCCATGGGCCTTGATGCGCGGCATCAGCATACAAAGCACCTTGCGAACACAAAAAACGTTTCGCCGCCGGGCCGCCCCAAGGCGAAACAGCCCCCTCGGGGGGCAGCGACCCGCGCAGCGGCGGAGCGTGGGGGCACCGTTTCGCCGCCGGGCCGCCCCAAGG
>PNMN01000183.1 GCA_013823655.1 Comamonadaceae bacterium
TTTTCGTTGTTGGAGGTGATGAACACCAGCGGGCGGTGTTTAGCGCGCACCAGTTCGCGCGTCTCGTAGCAGTAGAACTCCATGCGGTCGAGTTCGCGCAGCAAGTCGTTGGGGAATTCGATGTCGGCTTTGTCGATTTCATCGATCAGCAGCGCCACCGGCTGGTCGGCGGTGAAGGCCTGCCAGAGCACGCCCTTGACGATGTAGTTGTGGATGTCCTTGACCTTCTGATCACCGAGCTGCGAATCGCGCAGGCGGCTCACCGCGTCGTATTCGTACAGGCCCTGCTGCGCCTTGGTGGTGCTTTTGATGTGCCACTGCAGCAGCGGGACATTCAGCGCTTGCGCCACTTCCTCGGCCAGCATGGTCTTGCCGGTGCCGGGTTCGCCCTTGACGAGCAGCGGGCGCTTGAGCGTGATGGCGGCGTTCACGGCCAGCATCAGGTCTTGCGTGGCGACGTAGTTTTCAGAGCCTTGGAATTTCATGGTGTGGGTGTGGGCAGGGCGCGGGCAGTGCCGCCGCCGGGTTGCGGTTTGACCGAGATGGACCGGCGCATCAGGGTAATCAACAAGTCGCTGGCGATAGCCGAGTCTATATAATCAGCCATTGATTTTTATCAATCTTCCATTTGATTGTGCTTGCAAAATGAACCCACTGTTGCCCATGATCGCCCGCACCGTTGTCGCCGCTGCGACCCTTTTTGCGGTCGCCCTGGCCGCCCAGGCCCAGGGCGTCGCGGGCCATGTCGAGGCGGGCCAGAAGAAGGCCGAGATGTGCATCGGCTGCCACGGCATCCCGGGCTACCAGAACAGTTTTCCCGAAATCCACAAGGTGCCGATGATCTCGGGCCAGACCGACAAATACATTGTGGCCTCACTGGTCGCCTACAAGAAGGGTGAGCGCAGGCATCCGACCATGCGCGGCATCGCGGGCTCGCTGTCCGAGCAGGACATGGCCGATCTGGCCGCTTTCTATGCCGCCCAAGGCGGCCAGGCGGCCGCCGAAACCCCCCGAGCCGCCAGTGCCGCCGCCCTCGCCCTGATCGAGAAAGGGGCCTGTGCTTCTTGCCACGGCGCCAACTTCAGCAAGCCGATCGACCCGAGCTACCCCAAGATCGGCGGCCAGCACGCCGACTACCTGTTTGTCGCGCTCAGGGCCTACACGGTCGAAGGCAACAACGTGATCGGTCGCGGCAACCCCATCATGGCCGGTATCGCCAAGCAGTTCACACCGTCCGAAATGCGCGAGATGGCCAGGTACCTTGCTTCGGTGGAAGGCGAACTCAAGACCGTGCCGCAACCGCGCTTCCGCTGACCCGCGGTGGGCCCATGAAAAAGCCGCTCGATGAGCGGCTTTTTAGGTTCAGTCCCTGGTCGCTCGCTGGCGCACCTGTTCGATGTAGGCCAGCCCGTCGGGCGGTCGGCCACTGCGCTGACTCTCCCAGATCATGCGGCCCAGGCACTCCATCACCTCGTGGTGCGCGGCGTGCAGGTCGCCACGGCGCGCGGTCAGCAACTCCACCGCCTGGCGGATGCCGGGCGGCTGGTCGATGCTGCACTGCTCGCTGATCGACAGGTGCATGGACAGGTGCAGGAACGGGTTCTCTGCGTCCGCGTTCTGCGATCCCATCGCCGCCAGCGCGGCGTTCACGTCGCTCAAATCGGCGTGGTGCTCGGGGTGTTCGGCCATCCACTGGGCCGCCAGCGTCTCGATGGCTTCCATCGGTTGCTGCTGGCGCTGTTTGTCGTAGACCGCGCAGAAGAAGCGGCGCACATCGGCTTGGGAGGGGCTGAACATGGGCCGATTGTCCCGCAAGCGGCCCGGCCCCCGGGTCGGCTTGGGTACAGTAGGCTCCATATGCTGGAGACATACATGAACCAGGCTTTCATCTGCGACGCCATCCGCACCCCCTTTGGCCGCTATGGCGGCGCGCTCTGCAGCGTGCGCACCGACGACCTCGGCGCCATCCCGCTGCGCGCGCTGATGGCGCGCAACCCCGGCGTGGACTGGGCCGCCGTGACCGACGTGATCTACGGCTGCGCCAACCAGGCCGGTGAAGACAACCGCAACGTGGCGCGCATGAGCAGCCTGCTGGCGGGTCTGCCACTGGAATTGCCCGGCGCCACCATCAACCGCCTGTGCGGTTCGGGGCTGGACGCCGTGGGCACCGCCGCGCGCGCCATCAAGGCCGGTGAAGCGAGGCTGATGATCGCCGGTGGCGTGGAGAGCATGAGCCGCGCGCCCTTCGTCATGCCCAAGGCGGAAAGCGCCTTCAGCCGCAACAACGCGGTGTACGACACCACCATCGGCTGGCGCTTCGTGAACCGGCTGATGAAAGCGCAGCACGGTGTGGACACCATGCCCGAAACGGCCGAAAACGTGGCGGTGGAGTTCAACATCGAGCGCGAGGCCCAGGACCGCATGGCGCTGGCCAGCCAGCTGAAGGCCGTGGCCGCCATCAAGGCCGGGCATCTGGCGCGCGAGATCTGCCCGGTCAGCATCCCGCAGAAGAAGGGCGAGCCGCTCGTCGTGGACACCGACGAACATCCGCGCGAGACCAGCCTGGAGGCGCTGGCCAAACTCAAGGGCGTGGTGCGGCCCGACGGGAGCGTGACGGCCGGCAACGCCAGCGGTGTGAACGACGGTGCCTGCGCGCTGCTGCTGGCCGACCAAGCCACGGCGGCGAAGCACGGTCTCAGGCCCAGAGCCCGCATCGTCGGCATGGCCACGGCCGGCGTGGCCCCGCGCATCATGGGCATCGGCCCGGCGCCAGCCACGCAGAAAGTGCTGGCGCTCACCGGTCTGACGCTCGAACAGATCGACGTGATCGAGCTCAACGAAGCCTTTGCCGCGCAAGGGCTGGCCGTGCTGCGCCTGCTCGGGCTGAAGGACGACGACGCGCGTGTGAACGCCTGGGGTGGCGCCATTGCGCTGGGCCACCCGCTGGGCGCCAGCGGCGCACGCCTGGCCACCACCGCAGTGAACCGCCTGCACGCCACCGGCGGGCGTTACGCGCTGTGCACCATGTGCATCGGCGTGGGGCAGGGCATTGCGCTCATCATCGAGCGCGTCTGAGAGAGGCCGGGCCGGGTCGGGCCGGGCTGGGCCACAAGGGGTTGAGGCGCCGGTCGAAGCCGGTCAGCCTGGTCAATGCCCGGCGAAATCGAGCAGGGTGAACAGCTTCAACCCCGATTCGCGCAGCTTGTGCGAGCCGCCGAGTTCCGGCAGATCGACGATGGCCGCGCCCTCCATCACCTCGGCACCCAGCTTCTCCAGCAGGCGGCGCCCGGCCATCATGGTGCCGCCGGTGGCGATCAGGTCGTCGATCAGCACCACCCGGTCACCCGGCTTCACCGCGTCGGTGTGCAGTTCCACGGTGGCGCTGCCGTACTCCAGTTCGTAGGTTTCCTCCACCGTGGTGAAGGGCAGCTTGCCCTTTTTGCGGATCGGCACAAAGCCCAGGCCCAGCTCGTAGGCCAGCACCGAGCCGATGATGAAGCCGCGCGCGTCCAGGCCGGCGATCACCGTCGGGCGCAGGGTCGGGTCCATGTAGCGGTGCACGAAGGTGTCGATCAGCACGCGAAAGACCTTGGGGTCCTGCAGCAGCGGCGTGATGTCGCGGAACTGCACGCCCGGCGCGGGCCAGTCGGACACGGTGCGGATGTGGGCTTTGAGGTAGGAGGAGGTGTCCATGGTCGGGCATTATCCGAGATTGTCCATGCGGCGCACCTGCGCTCTGGTGCGTCAGCCGTGGACCGAGAGCAGGCCCTCTTCGGCCAGCGCGAGCGAGGTGGCCCGACCGCTGAGCACCAGGGTGTCGCCATCTTCGAGCAAGGTGTGTTGGTCAAACAGCACGCCGCGCCCGCTGGCACGCCGCAGGTTGACCACGCGCACGTCGATGGCTTCCAGCGCCAGGCCGCCCAGGCGCTGGCCCACCTTGCACCCGCCGGGCGGAAGGGTCACCGTGGCGAGGCGCTCGTGTTCGGCATCCTCTAGGCTGTTGTCGTCGGTGCCGTGGAAGTAGCCCTTGAGCAGGCGGTAGCGCGCATCGCGCTGGTCCTGCACCACGCGGATCACGCGCCGCATCGGCACCCCCACCAGTGCCAGCGCGTGGCTGGCGAGCATCAGGCTGGCTTCAAGGGCTTCGGGCACCACCTCGGTGGCGCCGGCGCTGCGCAGACGGGATTCGTCCGTGTCGTCGATGGTGCGCACCACCACCGGCACCTGTGGCGCGTGCTCGTGAGCGTGGTGCAGCACTTTGAGCGCGCTGCCGGTTTCGATGTAGGTGATGACGACCGCACTGGCGCGGCTCAGGCCAGCGGCCTGCAGGGCCTGCAGGCGTGCGGCGTCGCCGAACACCACCGAGTCGCCGGCCGCGGCGGCCTGGCGCACGCGGTCGGGGTCGAGATCCAGCGCCATGTAGGGGATGCCTTCGGCTTCGAGCAGGCGCGCCAGGTTCTGCCCGCAGCGCCCGTAGCCACAGATGATCACGTGCTTGTCGACGTTGATCGCCTTGCGCGCGATGCTGGTCATCTGCACCGATTGCATCAGCCAGTCGCTGCCGACCACGCGCGTCACGATGTCGTTGGTGTACAGGATGACAAACGGCGTGACCAGCATCGACAGCACCATCGACGCCAGGATCGGGTTGAGCAGCTGTGGCGGCACCAGCTGGTGTTGGCCAGCGAGCGACAGCAGCACCAGGCCGAATTCGCCCGCCTGCGCCAGATACAGGCCGGTGCGCAGCGCCACGCCCGAGGGCGCGCCGAACGAGCGCGCCAGCCCGGCGATCAGCACCAGCTTGAAGCCCAGCGAGAGCGTGAGCAGCAGCAGCACCAGCGGCCAGCGTTCCAGCACCAGGCGCCAGTCCAGCATCATGCCGATGGTGATGAAGAACAGGCCCAGCAGCACATCGTGAAAGGGCCGGATGTCGGTCTCCACCTGGTGCTTGTACTCGGTTTCTGAAATCAGCATGCCCGCCACGAACGCGCCCAGCGCCAGCGACAGGCCGGCGTGTTCGGTCAGCCAGGCCAGGCCCAGCGTGATCAGCAGCAGGTTGAGCATGAACAGCTCTTCGCTCTTGCGCCGCGCCACCAGCGTGAGCCACCAGCGCATCACCTTCTGGCCACCGGTGAGCAAAATGCCCAGCAGCACGACGGCCTTGAGCAAGGCCAAACCGAGCGCCATGAACAGCTGGTCCGGCGGCGAACCCAGCGCCGGGATCAGCACCAGCAGCGGCACCACCGCCAGGTCCTGGAACAGCAAAATGCCGACCACGCGCTTGCCGTGCTCGGATTCGAGTTCCAGCCGCTCGGCCACCAGCTTGATGACGATGGCGGTGCTGCTCATGGCCATGATGCCGCCCAGCGCCAGCGCGAGCTGCCAAGACATCGTCCACCAGTGGGGCAGCAGCAGCGTGAGCGCGAACGAGCCCAGCATGGTCAGCACAATCGTCAGCACCACCTGCGCCAGGCCGAGGCCGAACACCAGTCGGCGCATCGAGCGCAGCTTGGGCAGGCTGAATTCCAGTCCGATCACGAACATCAGGAACACCACGCCGAACTCGGCCAGGTAGCGCACGCCGCTGGATTCCTGCGCCAGCGCCAGCGCGTTCGGTCCGATCACCACCCCCACCACCAGGTAACCCAGCATGGGCGGCAGCTTGAACTGGCGGCAAATCACCACACCGAGCACGGCGGCGAGCAGGTAGAGCAGTGTGATGTCGAGCGCATTCATGTGGTGATGGTAAACGGCGCCCCCGCGCTCCCCGCTGCGCGTGGTTCGCTGCCCCCCGAGGGGGTTGGGCCTTGCTTGGGGCGGCCCGGCGCGGCGGCCCTTTGCGCCCCCACGCTCCACCGCTGCGCGGGTCGCTGCCCCCTGGGGGGTGACGCCGCAGGCGGCGCGGGGGGAGTCTGTTCATCCCGTGTTCCGCAACCCGGCCGCGATCCCGTTGATCGAAATGTGGATGCCTCGGCGCACTTTGTCGTCGCGATCAGCGTTGTTTTCGCCCGCGCGGTAGCGCCGCACCAGCTCCACCTGCAGGTGGTGCAGCGGGTCGATGTA
>PNMN01000184.1 GCA_013823655.1 Comamonadaceae bacterium
GACTACGACAACATCCTGCTGCTGCCGCGCAAGTGCCGCGTGGAAAGCCGCTCGGAATGCGACACCGGCGTGGAACTGGGGAACCGCAAGTTCCGCCTGCCGGTGGTGCCGGCCAACATGAAGACGGTGGTGGATGAAAAGATCTGCCTCTGGATGGCGCAAAGCGGCTACTTCTATGTGATGCACCGCTTCGACCTGGACAACGTTCAGTTCGTGCGCGACATGCATGCGGCGGGCACCTACGCCTCGATCTCGCTGGGCGTGAAGGCGCCGGACCGCGCCACGGTGGACACCCTCGCCGCTGAAGGCCTGGTGCCCGAGTACATCACCATCGACATCGCCCACGGCCACGCCGACAGCGTGCGCGACATGATCGGCTACCTCAAGGCCCGGCTGCCCACCAGCTTCGTGATCGCGGGCAACGTGGCCACGCCCGAGGCGGTGATCGATCTGGAGAACTGGGGCGCGGACGCCACCAAGGTGGGCGTGGGCCCGGGCAAGGTCTGCATCACCAAGCTCAAGACCGGTTTCGGCACCGGCGGCTGGCAGCTCAGCGCGCTCAAGTGGTGCGCCCGCGTGGCGACCAAGCCCATCATTGCCGACGGCGGCATCCGCAGCCACGGCGACATCGCCAAGAGCGTGCGTTTTGGCGCCACCATGGTGATGATCGGTTCGCTGTTTGCGGGCCACGAAGAGTCGCCCGGCAAAACGGTGGAGGTGAATGGCGAGCTGTTCAAGGAGTACTACGGCTCGGCCAGCGACTTCAACAAGGGCGAGTACAAGCACGTCGAAGGCAAGCGCATCCTGGAGCCCATCAAAGGCAAGCTGGCGAACACGCTGGTGGAGATGGAACAGGACGTGCAGAGCTCCATCAGCTACGCGGGCGGCCAGCAACTGGCCGACCTGAAGAAGGTGAACTACGTGATCCTCGGTGGCGAGAACGCGGGCGAACACCTGTTCATGTAGTGGATTGACCCACCCCCGCGCCGCCTGCGGCGCCACAGCCCCTGGGTCAGGGCCCGTCTTGCCGACGAGACGGCAGGCGCACGCAGGCGCATGCAGGCAGACGCGGCGGGGCTGGCTATCTGTCTATCGCTTCAGGGCCAGGCCTTGAGGTACTCGTCCCAATGCGATTCGGTCGGCGCGAGCGTGCCCAGTGTCGCTTTGACGCAGGCAATTTCCTGCTCGTACTCGGCCTCGGTCAGGCCGCCACGCATTTTCTGGAAGCGGCAATACACCAGGTAGGTGTTCATCACGTCGGTTTCGCAATAGCGGCGGATGTCCTCGGTCTGCCCGGCCAGGTACTGGGCATAGACCTGCGAGCCGTCCATGCCCAGCTTGCCGGGAAAGCCACAGAGTTTGGCCATGGCATCCAGCGGCGCGTTGTTCTTGGGGCTGTACATCGCCAGCAGGTCCATCAGATCGAGATGGCGCATGTGGTAGCGGCTGATGTAGTTGTTCCACTTGTACTCGCGGTCGTCTTCGCCGAGGTCCCAGTACTTGCTGGCTTCCACGCCGTGGCGCAGACCACGGTAGTGCAGCACCGGCAGGTCGAACCCGCTGCCGTTCCAGCTCACCAGCTGTGGCTGGTGCTTTTCGATGCTGTGGAAGAAGGTCTGCACCACCTTGCCCTCGCTGGCGCCGTCGCGGTCCACGAAGGAGTGAATGCGCAAGCCTTCGGCGTTGCGGAACACCACGCTGATCACCAGCACGCGCTGCAGATGCAGCGGCATGAAGTCGCTCTGCCCCTTCTCCTTGCGCTCGGCCAGCCAGGCTTCGTAGACCTGCGCATCGGTGGTCTCGGTAGGCGCCCCCCGCAAGGCGCGCAGGCCCGCGATGTCGGGGATCGACTCGATGTCAAAAACCAGAACCGGCCAGGCCATTGGATCAGAGGCTGAGAGGGAATTGGGCGTGCCCGAAAGGGCGCCCCAAAACGCTGCCGACAAGGCGCAAAGCACAGCCGTAGCTCGGGCTACGGCGCGCATTTGCAACGCCGCTGGCGGTGTTTTGGGGCGTCAAGGCGGGCATGACCGATTTCCTCTCAGCCTCTCAGCGCTTGGGCAGGAAGCTCATCGGATCCACCGGTTTGCCCAGGCGCCGCACCTCGAAGTGCAGCTTGACCCGGTCGGCGTCGCTGCTGCCCATTTCGGCGATTTTCTGGCCTTGTTTGACCGTCTGGTCTTCGCGCACCAGCAGCGCCTGGTTGTGCGCGTAGGCGGTGAGGAAGGTGTTGTTGTGCTTGAGGATGATCAGGTTGCCGTAGCCGCGCAGACCAGCCCCGGCATAGACCACACGGCCATCGGCCGCCGCCAGCACCGGGTCTCCCACCTTGCCGGCAATCCCGACACCTTTGTTCTTCGCTTCGTCGAAGTTGGCCACCACCGTACCCTGGGCCGGCCACACGAAGCTCACCGCATCTGCGACTGGAACCGCAATGGCAGGCGCCGGGGTGGCGGCGGGTGTGGGCACCGTGGGCGTTGCAACGGGCGGCACCGTGGGTGTGCCCGTGCCCGTGGCACTCAGCGGGCGCGAGACCACGCTGGTGGGGGTGACGGGGGCCGAGGTCACGGCGCTGGTCGCGGCTGGCACGGCCGCCACGGCGGTGGCGGCAGCGCCCACCGGTGGCGCCACCCGCAGCACCTGCCCCACCTCGATCACGTTGGGGTTGGCCAGGTTGTTCCAGGCCTGCACATCGCGCCAGGTCTGTCCGCTGTCCAGCGCAATGCGGAACAGGGTGTCACCCGGTTGCACCGTGTAGTAGCCCGGTTTGCCGGCGTTTTCAGCACCGGGCAGCGACCGGGCATCCACCGGGCGCGCGCTGGCACTCGTGCCCCGGTCTTCCACCGGTGCTGGCTCCGCCAGGCGACGGCCTGCGCAACCGGTGCTCGCCAGCAGGGCGGCCAGCACCGTGAGAGCCATGGCAACTTGCCAGGCCGGTCGCGGCAGCGCGCTCGGAGCGGTCGTGGCCAGGAAAAAACGCTTGTTCATGGAAACTCCCACCTGTGTGATTCAGGTCCGGCATCCGGGCCGGACCGTCGAAGAAAGTACCCTGCCCAGTCAGAGCAGGGTCGGTATCACGCGATGCCCGATTTTAGGGGCACGAAGTGCACCGCCTCCAGCTCGGTGCGCAGCAGCCCGCTGGCGGTCTTGTCGATCACCACCAGGTTCTGCTGACCGGTGGCCGTGACAGCAGGCGCCACCAGCCGCCCGCCCACCGCCAGCTGGTCGATCCAGGCCTGCGGTATGGCGTTGCCGCCCGCCGCAGCGATGATGGCGGCATACGGTGCACCGCGGTCGTATCCCGCCATGCCGTCCCCAAACAGCAAGTGCAAGTTGGACAGGCGAAACCAGCGAAGGTTCTCACGCGCTTTCTCGTGCAGCCCGCGCAGGCGCTCGATGCTGTAGACCTCGCGTGACACATGGCTCAGCACCGCAGCCTGGTAGCCACACCCGGTGCCGATCTCCAGCACGCGGCCCAGCTTCTCGCTGCGGCCCTGGCACAGCAGCTCGATCATGCGGGCCACCACGTTCGGCTTGGAAATGGTCTGCCCCAGCCCGATCGGCAGGCTGGTGTCTTCATATGCCTGGTTGACCAGGGCGGAGTCCACAAAACGGTGCCGCTCCACCGCCTGCATGGCCGCCAGCACCGCGGGATGGGTGATGCCCTGCAGCCGCAGCTTGTGCACCATGGCCGCGCGCACGGCCTGCGAGTCCATGCCCAGGCCGCTGCTGGCGGGTGCCTCGCGCTGCACCGCTGCCTGCACCCGGTTCTGCGTGGTCGGGGTTGCACCAGCCCTGGCTGCGGCAGCGGGCGCCGCCAGGCGGGCCGGGAAGCCCGGACGGGCCTTGGCGACGGGCGGATGGCCCGAGGGCAGGCCGTGCGGCAAATGCTTCATGCACGGCTCCCGCCGGTGGAGAGTTGCGCCGCCGTGGGCGCCCAGTAAGGCAGGCGCTCGTGGTCGGTCAGGTCCACCTGCAGCGGCGTGATGGTGGCGTAACCCTGGGCGGCGGCATGGAAATCCGTGCCCTCGGCATCGTCCTTGGCCGGACCCGCACCGCCGATCCAGTACATCGTGTCGCCGCGCGGATTGGTCTGCGCGATCACCTGCTCGGCCGCATGGCGGCGCCCCAGGCGGGCCACCTTGAAGCCTTTGATGTCGGCTACCGGTCGGTTGGGCACGTTCACATTGAGCAGCCAGGGCGCGCCGCGGTGCGCCGCATCCGGCAACGCGGGCAGCAGTTGCGACACCAGCTCGGCCGCTTTCTGCGCCGCCGCATCGAGGTGAGCCCAGCCTTTTTCGGTCTGCGAAAAGGCAATCGCCGGAATGCCGAACAGGTAACCCTCCATGGCAGCGCCCACGGTGCCCGAGTAGATCGTGTCGTCGCCCATGTTGGCGCCGTTGTTGATGCCCGAGACCACCAGATCGGGCCGGTAGCCGAGCAGGCCCGTCAGGGCAATGTGCACGCAATCGGCCGGGGTGCCGTTGATGTAGCGAAACCCATTGGGCGCGGTGTGCACGTACAGCGGGGAATGCAGGGTCAGCGCATTCGATTTGGCGCTGTTGTTGTGTTCCGGCGCAACCACCTCCACGTCGGCCAGCCCCTTGAGGGCTTCATAGAGCGCCACGATGCCGGGAGCCTGGTAACCGTCGTCGTTGGAGATGAGGATTTTCATGCTGGCGATTTTAGGTGCTATGTCCCGCTGCATCCGCTGCGGCACACCGGTCGCCGCAGCGACAGACGGCGTGCTTACCCGCTGCGAAACCGACCCCACCCTGCCTATCATGGCCCGCAGTCCAACCCCTCTTTCAGGAAACCCCCATGCAAGCCTGGCTGTGCGAGAACCCCATCGGCGTTGAAGCCCTGAACTGGAAAGAACTGCCCACGCCCGAGCCCAAGGTCGGCGAGGTGCTGATCGAGATCCAGGCCGCCAGCCTGAATTTCCCCGATCTGCTGATCGTGCAGAACAAGTACCAGATGAAGCCCGCCCTGCCATTTGTGCCGGGCTCCGAATACGCCGGAGTGGTGCGCGCCGTGGGTGAAGGCGTCAGGCAGCTGCAGGTGGGCCAGAGCGTGGCCTGCCTCAGCGGCACCGGTGGCTTTGGCACCCACACACTGGCACCGGCCGCGCTGTGCCTGCCGCTGCCTCCCGGCTTTCCGCCGGTGGATGCGGCCGCCTTCATCATGATTTACGCCACCTCGTGGCACGCCCTGATGGACCGCGCCGCCCTCAAGGCGGGCGAGACGGTGCTGATCCTCGGCGCGGCCGGTGGTGTGGGCACGGCGGCGATACAGATTGCCAAAGCGGCCGGTGCACGGGTGATCGCGGCGGCGTCGAGCGACGAGAAATGCGCGCTGTGCCAATCCCTGGGCGCCGACGCGAGCATCAACTACAGCGTGCACACCCCGCAGACCTCGCTGCGCGATGAAATCAGGCGCCTGAGCGGCGGCAACGGCCCGGACGTGGTCTACGACCCGGTGGGTGGCGACTTCACCGAGGCGGCCTTTCGCTCCATCGCCTGGCGCGGGCGCTACCTGGTGGTGGGTTTTGCCAGCGGCCCCATCCCCAGCCTGCCGCTGAACCTGAGCCTGCTCAAGGGCGCCAGCATCGTGGGCGTGTTCTGGGGCGACTTCGCCAAACGCGAGCCGCAGGCCAATGCGCAAATGATGCAGACCCTGGCCACGATGTACATGAAAGGCCAGATCAAGCCGGTGATCGACCAGACCCTGCCCATGAGCGAACTGCCCCGAGCCTACGCCATCATGGGATCGCGCTCGGTCAAGGGCAAGCTGGTCATGGTCAACCGGGCAAGCGGCTGAATTCCGTATCGAAGCATCTCGGACCATCCCGGACTATGTACACTTGGTCCAGTTCCTTTCCACAGCCAAAACATCTCCCATGTCCCTGGTACCCGATGGGCCGTTGAACGCGCCCAGTCTGCGCGACCCGGACCGCACGCCGCGACAAGCGTCGGCGTTTTGTGACAAGGCAGGTCGCTAGGATGAAACACCCCCGCGTCGCTTCGCGCCACCCCCTCAAGGGGGCGGCACTGGCCGT
>PNMN01000185.1 GCA_013823655.1 Comamonadaceae bacterium
GATCACCGTGGCCCCGGCCCAGACCCTGACCGACAAGGAATACCAGATCCTGCGCAACGCCTCGCTGGCCGTACTGCGCGAGATCGGTGTGGACACCGGCGGCTCCAACGTGCAGTTCTCCATCAACCCGGCCGACGGCCGCATGGTGGTGATCGAGATGAATCCGCGCGTCTCGCGTTCGTCGGCCCTGGCCTCCAAGGCCACGGGCTTTCCCATCGCCAAAGTGGCGGCCAAGCTGGCCGTGGGCTACACGCTGGACGAGCTGCGCAACGAGATCACCGGCGGCGCCACGCCCGCGTCGTTCGAGCCGAGCATCGACTACGTGGTGACCAAGATCCCGCGTTTCGCGTTCGAAAAATTCCCCACCGCCGACAGCCGCCTGACGACCCAGATGAAGTCGGTCGGTGAGGTGATGGCCATGGGCCGCACCTTCCAGGAAAGTTTCCAGAAAGCCCTGCGCGGCCTGGAAGTGGGCGTGGACGGCATGAACGAAAAGACCCAGGACCGCGAGATCCTGGAGCGCGAACTGGGCGAACCCGGCCCGGAACGCATCTGGTACGTGGGCGACGCGTTTGCCGCCGGCTGGACGCTGGCCGAGGTGCACCAGTTCACCAAGATCGACCCCTGGTTCCTGGTGCAGATCGAAGAGATCGTGAAGATCGAACTGCAACTGGAGCAGACCAGCCTGGATGCGCTGGACGCCGACACGCTGCGCGGGCTGAAGAAAAAGGGCTTCTCGGACCGCCGCCTGGCCAAGCTGCTCAAGAGCACCGACGCCGCCGTGCGCGCGCGCCGCATCGCGCAGAACATCCGCCCGGTCTACAAGCGGGTGGACACCTGCGCGGCCGAGTTCTCGACCGACACCGCCTACCTGTATTCCACCTACGAAGGCCATGGCGACGGCGAGTGCGAGGCCGAACCGACGAACAAGAAAAAGATCATGGTGCTGGGCGGGGGCCCGAACCGCATCGGCCAGGGCATCGAGTTCGACTACTGCTGCGTGCACGCCGCGCTGGCGATGCGCGAAGACGGCTACGAGACCATCATGGTCAACTGCAACCCGGAAACCGTGTCGACCGACTACGACACCAGTGACCGCCTGTACTTCGAGCCGCTGACGCTGGAAGACGTGCTGGAAATCGTCGACAAGGAAAAGCCGCTGGGTGTGATCGTGCAGTACGGCGGTCAGACGCCGCTCAAGCTCGCGCTCGGTCTGGAGGCCAACGGGGTGCCCATCATCGGCACCAGCCCGGACATGATCGACGCGGCCGAAGACCGTGAGCGCTTCTCGGCGCTGCTGCACGAACTCAAGCTCAAGCAGCCACCCAACGCCACCGCCCGCACCGAAGCCGAAGCACTGGAAAAGGCTTCTGCGCTGGGTTATCCGCTGGTGGTGCGCCCGAGCTACGTGCTCGGCGGTCGCGCGATGGAAATCGTGCACGAGCAGCGCGACCTGGAGCGCTACATGCGCGAGGCGGTCAAGGTGAGCCACGATTCGCCGGTGCTGCTGGACCGTTTCCTGAACGACGCCATCGAGTGCGACGTGGACGCGATCCGCGACCACACCGGCCGCGTGTTCATCGGCGGCGTGATGGAACACATCGAACAGGCCGGCGTGCACTCGGGCGATTCGGCCTGCTCGCTGCCGCCGTACTACCTGAGCAAAGCCACGGTCGAGGAGCTCAAGCGCCAGACCGCCGCCATGGCGCAAGGCCTGAACGTGGTGGGCCTGATGAACGTGCAGTTCGCGATCCAGGAAAAAGACGAGGGCGGCGTCAGGACCGACGTGATCTACGTGCTGGAAGTGAACCCGCGCGCCTCGCGCACCGTGCCCTTCGTGTCCAAGGCCACCGGCATCCAGCTGGCCAAGGTGGCCGCGCGCTGCATGGCTGGCCAGACGCTGGACCAGCAGGGCATCGGCGCCGAAGTCACGCCGCCGTACTTCAGCGTCAAGGAAGCGGTGTTCCCGTTCGTCAAGTTCCCGGGCGTGGACACCATCCTGGGCCCCGAGATGAAGTCCACCGGCGAGGTGATGGGCGTGGGCAAGACCTTCGGGGAAGCTTTCGTCAAAAGCCAGCTCGGCGCGGGCACCAAGCTGCCGCAGTCGGGCAGGGTGTTCCTGACGGTGAAGAACGGCGACAAGCCGCGTGCCGTGGACGTGGCCCGCCAGCTGGTGGCCATGGGTTTTGACCTGGTGGCCACGCGCGGCACGGCCGCTGCGATTGCGGCCGCGGGCATCCCGGTGCAGACCATCAACAAGGTGACCGAGGGCCGCCCGCACATCGTCGATTCGCTCAAGAACAACGAGATCGCCCTGGTGATCAACACGGTGGAAGAACGCCGCAACGCCATCACCGACTCCCGTGCGATCCGCACTTCGGCGCTGCTGGCCCGCGTGACCACGTTCACCACCATTGCCGGAGCGGAAGCGGCCGTGGAGGGCATGAAGTACATGAACAGCCTGGGCGTGATCTCGGTGCAGGAGATGCACGCCCAACTGGTGGCCTGAGGCGGGTTCACACCTTTTCAGCCGCCACCGGGCCGGGGCATAATCCGGTCCAGTTCCACCGCCGAACGGCAACGTTCGGCGGTTTCCTTTTGTCCCGGGCAGAAAACCACAGCTGCGCTGCCCGGTGCGTTTCCTGGAGTATCCCGACATGGCCACCTTCCCCATCACCAAGCGCGGCGCCGAAATGCTCAAGGCCGAGCTGCACAAGCTCAAGACGGTGGAGCGTCCGGCGGTCATCAATGCCATCGCCGAAGCCCGTGCGCAGGGCGACCTGAGCGAAAACGCCGACTACGACGCCGCCAAGGAACGCCAGGGCTTCATCGAAGGCCGCATCGCCGAGGTGGAGGGCAAGCTCTCGGCGGCGCAGATCATTGATCCGGTTTCGGTGGACGCGGGCGGTCGCGTGGTGTTCGGCGCCACCGTGGATCTGGAAGACGAAGACAGCGGCGCTGCCGTGACCTACCAGATCGTGGGTGAGGACGAGGCCGACATCAAGCAGGGGCTGGTCAACATCGGCAGCCCGATCGCGCGTGCGCTGATCGGCAAGGAAGAGGGCGACGTGGCCGAGGTGCAGGCGCCTGGCGGCACGCGCCGCTACGAGGTGGTGGCGGTTCGCTACGAGTGAGCACCATGCAGCGGCTGGCGGTGTTTCTGGCGGCGCTCTGGTGGGGCGGCTTGTCTGCGCTGAGCTTTCTGGCGGTGCCCACGCTGTTTGCCCAGCTTGGTGCGCCGCTGGCCGGACCGGTGGCGGCGAAGCTGTTTTCTTTGCAAAGCTGGGCCGGGATCGGCATCGGGCTGGCGCTGCTGCTGGTTCTGCGGCGCCAACGGGCTGCGGCCCAGTTCCCGCAGGCCGCTGCGGCGCCCGGCCCTGAACACCTGGCGCCGATGCAGCGTGTGCTGGGCACCATGGGCTTTGTGCTGGCCGCGATGCTGCTGGCACTGCTGCAGGAGTTCGGCGTGGCCGAAAAGATCGTCACTGCCCGCGCCACCGGCGGCAACCTGCAGCTGTGGCACGGGCTGGGTACGGTGATGGTGCTGGGGCAATGGCTGTGCTCCGGCGCCACGCTGTGGCGCCTGTCCAGGTAGCCTCCGCGCTGCCTGCGGCGTCAACCCCGAAGCGGCGTGCGGGCTGCCCGTCAAGCCGGGTCCTGCCGGGTGCCGGGCGGGGTTCTTTCCGGCCTGGCGGCGCGCGCGGTCTGCCTGGCCTGCACGGGTAAAATCGCGGGTTTCCACCCATCCTCCGGGCCGTCCTGCGCCCAGTCGCCTCAACCTGCCCCAAGGCCACCCACCGTGACCCTGCACCTGCGCTTTTTTGACGGTGGCAACGCCGTCAGCGATTTCAAAGTCCAGCAACTCCTGCCCCGCCTGCAAGCGGTGTCCGACAAGATCACCGGCCTCTCGGCCCGCTTCGTGCACCTGGCCTCGTTCGACGCCGCGCCCGATGCCGCCACCTGGGAGCGCCTGGGGCAACTGCTGGCCTACGGCGAGCCGGTCAGCGCAGCGCACCTGGCGCTGGAGCAGGCGGGTGCCCCGGCGCTGCTGGTGATGCCGCGCCTGGGTACCGTCTCGCCATGGGCCTCCAAGGCCACCGACATCGCGCACAACTGCGGTCTGGCGCTGCACCGCGTCGAGCGCCTGGTCGAGTTCCGCATCGGCTTGAAGTCCGGCCTGCTGGGCAAGGCCAGCCTGAGCGCCGAGCAACTGCGCGCCGTGGCCGACGCGCTGCACGACCGCATGACCGAGGCCGTGACCACCGAGCGCAGTCAGGCACAAGCCCTGTTCACCGAACTGCATCCGGCACCGATGGAGCACGTGGACGTGCTGGGCGGTGGCCCTGAAATGGGCAGGAAAGCCTTGGAAAAAGCCAACGTTGACTGGGGCCTGGCGCTGGCGGACGACGAGATCGATTACCTGGTCAACGCCTTCAACGGCCTCAAGCGCAACCCGACCGACGTCGAGCTGATGATGTTCGCGCAGGCCAACAGCGAACACTGCCGCCACAAGATCTTCAACGCGCAGTTCACCATCGACGGCGTGGCGCAGGACAAAAGCCTGTTCGGCATGATCCGCCACACGCACCAGACCAGCCCGCAGCACACCGTCGTGGCGTACTCGGACAACGCCTCCATCATGGAAGGCCACCAGCTGGAGCGCTTCGTCGCCCGCGTGGACCGCACGGATGCTTCGCCCGCCTACCAGGCCGAGGCCGCGACCCACCACATCCTGATGAAGGTGGAAACCCACAACCACCCGACCGCGATTTCCCCGTTCCCCGGCGCGGCCACCGGCGCCGGCGGCGAGATCCGCGACGAGGGCGCGACCGGCCGCGGCTCCAAGCCCAAGGCCGGCCTGACCGGCTTCACCGTCTCCAAGCTGTGGGGTGGTTTGAGCGACCAGCCGGGTGGCAGACCTGAGCACATCGCCAGCCCGCTGCAAATCATGACCGAAGGCCCGCTGGGCGGCGCGGCGTTCAACAACGAGTTCGGTCGCCCCAACCTGCTGGGCTATTTCCGCGAATACGAGCAGGACGTGGGTGGCGTGCAGCGCGGCTACCACAAGCCCATCATGATCGCGGGCGGCCTGGGCCAGATCGACGCGACACAGACCAAGAAAATCGACTTTCCGGCCGGCACGCTGCTGATCCAGCTCGGCGGCCCGGGCATGAAGATCGGCATGGGCGGCGGCGCCGCCAGCTCCATGGCCAGCGGCACCAACGCCGCTTCGCTGGACTTTGACAGTGTGCAGCGCGGCAACCCCGAGATCGAGCGCCGCGCGCAGGAAGTCATCAACCACTGCTGGGCGCAAGGTGAAAAGAACCCGGTGCTGTTCATCCACGACGTGGGCGCGGGCGGCCTGTCCAACGCCTTCCCCGAACTGGTGAACGATGCCGGGCGCGGCGCGCGCTTCGACCTGCGCGCCGTGCCGCTGGAAGAGAGCGGCCTGGCACCCAAGGAGATCTGGTGCAACGAAAGCCAGGAACGCTACGTGCTGGCCATCGCGCCCGAGTCGCTGGAACAGTTCAAGGCCTTCTGCGAGCGCGAGCGCTGCCCGTTCTCGGTCGTTGGCGTGGCGACCGAAGAGCGCCACCTGACCGTGGGCGCTGTGGACTTGCCCCTTCCCCCGCTGGGGGAAGGTGGGGATGGGGGCTTGCGCGCCGTGCCCCCACCCCAACCCTCCCCCAGCGGGAGAGGGAGCGAAATGCCCCCTCTCCCGCTGGCGGGAGAGGGCGGGGGTGAGGGCTTCCCGGTCAACATGCCCATGGACGTGCTGCTGGGCAAACCACCCAAGATGCATCGCGACGTGAAGTCGGTCCAGCGCAGCTTCCAGCCGATGGACCTGACCGGCGTGTCGCTGGAAAAGGCGGTGATCGACGTGCTCAGCCACCCGACCGTGGCGTCCAAGCGCTTCCTCATCACCATCGGCGACCGCACCGTGGGCGGCCTCAGCCACCGCGACCAGATGGTCGGCCCCTGGCAGGTGCCGGTGG
>PNMN01000186.1 GCA_013823655.1 Comamonadaceae bacterium
AAGTTCCGCGACGAGCGCCGTCCGCGTTTTGGCCTGATGCGCGGTCGCGAGTTCATCATGAAGGACGCCTACAGCTTCGACCGCGACGAGGCCACCGCCAAAGCGAGCTACCAGGTCATGGCCGCAGCCTACCGCCGCATTTTTGACCGCTTCGGCCTGCGTTACCGGGCGGTGGCGGCCGACAGTGGCGCCATCGGCGGGGATCTGAGCGAAGAGTTCCAGGTGATCGCGGCCACGGGCGAGGACGCCATCGTTTACTGCCCGGCCAGCGACTACGCGGCCAACATGGAGAAGGCCGAAGCGCTGCCACCGGCCAGCCCGCGCCCTGCCGCCGCCAACCCCGTGGTCAAGACGCCGACACCGGGCAAAAGCACCTGCGCCGAGGTGGCCGAGTTGCTGGGCGTGCCGCTGGCCAGCACGGTGAAGTCGCTGGTGCTGGCCACCGATGAGATCAACGAGCGCGACGAGATCGTCAACACCGTGGTGTGGCTGCTGCTGTTGCGTGGCGATCACGACATGAACGAGGTCAAGGTCGGCAAGGTGCCGGGCCTGAATCTGGGTTTCCGCTTCGCCACCGTGGGCGAGATTGAGGACCACTTTGGGTGCAGGCCGGGCTATCTGGGCCCGCTGGGTTTGAAGAAGCCTGTCCAGGTGATCGCCGACCGCGAGGTGGCGGTGATGGCCGACTGGATTTGTGGCGCCAATGAAGTGGACTTCCACCTGAGCGGCGTGAACTGGGGCCGTGACTTGCCCGAGCCGGACCTGGTGGCCGACCTGCGCAACGTGGTCGAGGGCGATGCGTCGCCCGACGGTCAGGGCGCGCTGGTGATCGAGCGCGGCATCGAAGTCGGTCACGTGTTTTACCTCGGCACCAAGTACAGCAAGGCGATGGATGCGACCTTTCTGGCCGAAAACGGCAAGCCTGCGCACTTTGAAATGGGGTGCTACGGCATCGGCATCACGCGCTTGCCAGCCGCGGCCATCGAGCAGAACCACGACGAGCGCGGCATCGTCTGGCCCGACGCCATCGCGCCGTTCACGGTGGTGGTCTGCCCGGTGGGCGCTGACCGCAGCGAGGCGGTGAAGGCCGCGGCCGACGAACTCTACGCCGGGCTGCTGGCCGCGGGCGTGGACGTGATGCTGGACGACCGGGGCGAGCGCCCGGGTGCCATGTTCGCCGACTGGGAGTTGATCGGCGTGCCGCACCGCGTGACCATCGGCGACCGGGGCTTGAAGGAAGGCATGGTCGAGTACCAGCACCGCCGCGATGCGGCTGCGACCAAGGTGCTGGCCAACGAGGCGCTGGCCTTCGTGAAGACGCGTCTGAGCGCGTGAACGCCACCGTGGCTGAACTGAACCGGCGCCAGTGCCTGTTGCGTGCGGCCGCGCTGGGCTCGGCGGGCTGGCTGGGCACCGGGCTGGTGCACGCGGGTGGCCAGCTGGAAGAACCGCTGGCCGATTCCGTGCGCAGCGCCCTCAGAGCCGCGATCGCCAACAGTTCGCCGCCGGTGCCCGAGTTCACCGACACCGAGAAACGTCTGGCCTATTTGCGCTGGCTCGGCGTGACCAGTGAGCGGCTGAAAAAACGCAAACCCGATTTCCAGTCCCGCATCGAGTTCCTGCAGACGGTCTGGTACGAAACCCGGCGCGCCGGGCTGGACACCACCCTGGTGCTGGGCCTGATCCAGGTCGAGAGCGCGTTCCGCAAGTTTGCGATTTCGCGTGTGGGCGCGCGCGGCTACATGCAGATCATGCCGTTCTGGTCGCGGGTGATCGGTGACGGCGATGCCAGCAAGCTGTTCCACATGCAGACCAACATCCGCTTTGGTTGCGTGATCCTGCGCCACTACCTGGACCGCGAGCGCGGCGACACCTTCATGGCGCTGGGGCGGTACAACGGCAGCCGGGGTCGGGCCGAGTACCCGAACGCGGTGTACGCGGCAGTGAAGAACTGGGTCCACCCGGACGCGTAGACACCCCCGCCGCGCTGCGCGCGACCCCCTCAAAGGGGCAGCGCGAGC
Source organism: Comamonadaceae bacterium (assembly GCA_013823655.1). Taxonomy (GTDB): domain Bacteria; phylum Pseudomonadota; class Gammaproteobacteria; order Burkholderiales; family Burkholderiaceae_C; genus Hydrogenophaga. The sequence goes on from PNMN01000186.1 coordinate 2,022, forward strand.
GGCCCGTCCTGAGCTTGTCGAAGGGCGGTTCCACCGCGTTCTCGCCTGCTGACGCTCCGGTGTTGCGTTGATCTTGGCTACTGCAGGAAGCCGATCCGTGATTTGCCGGTCCCGGCCTTGGGCAGGTCGCCCGGCTCCACGCAGTAGCGGTTGTCCAGCCGCGCATTGCCGAAGGCCGTGACGAGCGCGCGGCGCATCTCGCGCGGCGCCAGCGTGGCCAGCGCGTCCAGCACGTCGCTGGCCGGTTCCGGGGCGAAGCGCTGCCCCCAGTCGTGCTCGCCCAGGATGTTGTGGTACAGGTGGGCCGCGATTTTGCGCGCTTCATCGGGCGAGGGCGCTGCGATCTCGTACACGTTCATGCGGTTGCGGATCGGTTCGGGAATGCTGCGCTCGTCGTTCGCGGTGGTGATCCAGATCACCTGGCTGGCGTCGATCGGCACCTCGGCGAACTCGTCCACGAAGTGCTGCGCCGTGTCGTGCTCCAGCAGGCTGTAGAGCGCACCCAGCGGGTCGTACTGCGCGTCGGCGCTGGCCTTGTCGATCTCGTCGACCACGATCACCGGGTTGGCGTACTGGCCATCCACCAGCGCCTCGAACACCTTGCCGGGTTTGGCGCCCTTCCATTGCGACGAAGAACCCGACAACAGCCAGCCCGCCGTCATGCTGCTCATGGGCACCAGGCTCATGCTGGTGCCCAGCAGGTCGGCGATCTGTTTGGCGAAGTGGGTCTTGCCCACGCCCGGCGGGCCGAGCAGCAGGATGGGCGTGACTTCCAGGCCGTCCTGGCTGTCCTGGCTCAGCGCGACGTGGCGCTTCACGTCGTCCAGCACTTCACCAAAATTGGGCAGCAGGTCGTAGAGCGGCGCCATGTCGGGCACGCCCGAGGGCTTGACGGCAAAACGCTGCGAGCCGCGTTCCAGCATGCGCTGCCAGGTGTTGCGCAGGCCTTCGTATTCGCGTTCGTTGCCGCTGGCCTGCAGGTGGGCCAGCTTGCGCTCGACCTCGTCGGCCTTGAACACGCTGCGCATCCGGGCGATGGGCAGTCCGAGGGAGGGGGAAGCGACCAGGCTGCGTGAGCTCATGCGGTTCTCCTTGAAGGGTTCGGCGACGGTTTCATTGAAGCACAAGCTGTGCCCGGATGAAACGCCGGATGAACCCGCAAAACCCGGTGCATTCCCCCGAATGGTCGGCGTGCGTGAAGCTGTGCACGCCCAGAAGCAGCACAGCCGCCCGAGGGCGGCTGTGTGCGCAAGCCACAAAGCCTCAGGCCTGGCCGCTGAGGGTCTTCTGCAGTTCGCCCGACTCGTACATCTCCATCATGATGTCGGAGCCGCCGATGAATTCGCCCTTGATGTAGAGCTGCGGGACGGTGGGCCAGTTGCTGTATTCCTTGATGCCGGCGCGGATGCCGTCGTCTTCCAGTACGTTCACCGTTTTGACCGTCTTGGGTTCGACACCGCAGGCCTTGAGGATCTGGATCGCGCGGCCAGAGAAACCGCACATGGGGAAACTGGCGCTGCCCTTCATGAAGAGCACGATGTGATTGGATTTGACGAGTTGGTCGATCTGGGTTTGTACGTCGCTCATGGGGGGTCCTGAGTGGGTTGAGGGGCCGTGCAAAAACGGCTCAGGCTGCGGATTATCGCGCGCCGGGCCAGCACCCACCGCTGCAGCGCGCGATGCCCGCAAGATCGTTGCGGCTGCTGACCGTTTCAAACCCCTGCGCACCCAGCAAGGCCCGTACAGTGCCCGCCTGATCGTGGCCGTGTTCCAGCAGCAGCCAGCCGCCGCGATGCAAGGCCGCAGGCGCCTGGGCCACGATGGCGCGGATGTCGTCCAGACCGTCGGTGCCGGCCGTCAGGGCCGAGATGGGTTCGTGCGCCAGCGCGGCCAGGTGCGGGTCACCTTCGGCGATGTAGGGCGGGTTGCTGGCGATCAGGTCGAAGCGCTCGCCGGGCACCGCCGCCAGCCAGGCGCCGTGGGCGAAGCGCACCGGCAGCTTCAACCGCAGTGCGTTGGCCTGAGCCACGGTCAGTGCGTCGGTGCTGGCGTCGGTGGCGGTGATGTCTGCGTCGGGCCGACGGGTGGCGATGGCCAGGGCCAGGGCGCCGCTGCCGGTGCCCAGGTCGAGCAGGCGCGGGGTGGTGAGGCCCGGCGCGGGCAGGGCCTGCAGCGCCCATTCCACCAGCAGCTCGGTGTCCGGGCGCGGCACCAGCACGCGGGCGTCCACCTGCAGCGTCAGACCACCGAATTCCTTTTCACCGAGCAGGTAGGCCACCGGCTCGCCGCCCCGGCGGCGCTCCACCAGGCTGTGCCACCGGGTTGCGGTTTCGGTGGGCAGCGGGTCGCTGTCGTGTGCAATCAGCCAGGCGCGGTCGTGCGGTGGGCGGCCCAGCGCGTGCAGCAGCAGCATTTGCGCATCCAGCCGTTCCAGGCCGGCGCAGGCCGCTTGCCGCAGGGCGTCTTGCAGCGTGTTCACAGGCTGTTTTTCTGTTCAAGTTCGGCCAGCAGCTCGACTCCGCGCGCCACCTGCAGCGCGTGGATCACGTCGCCCAGGTCGCCCTCCATCACCTGCAGCAGCTTGTAGAGCGTGAGGTTGATGCGGTGGTCGGTCAGGCGGCCCTGCGGGAAGTTGTAGGTGCGGATGCGGTCGCTGCGGTCGCCGCTGCCGACCAGGCCTTTGCGCGTGGCGGCTTCTTTGGCGGCGCGTTCGCTGCGGTCCTTTTCCTGCAGCCGCGCCTGCAGCACCTGCAGCGCCTTGGCCTTGTTGCTGTGCTGGCTGCGGCCGTCCTGGCATTCGGCGGTGATGCCGGTGGGCAGGTGGGTCACGCGCACGGCGGAGTCGGTCTTGTTGATGTGTTGGCCGCCGGCGCCGCTGGCGCGGTAGGTGTCGATGCGCAGTTCGGCCGGGTTGAGTTGGATGGCTTCGGTTTCGTCGGGCTCGGGCATCACGGCCACGGTGGCGGCGCTGGTGTGGATGCGGCCCTGCGTTTCGGTGACGGGCACGCGCTGCACGCGGTGGCCGCCGGATTCAAAGCGCAGCTGACCGTAGACGTTGGCACCGGGGCCGCGCCCGGCGATGCGCAGCACCACTTCTTTGTAGCCGCCGAGTTCGCTGGGCGACTCGCTCACGATCTCGGTGCTCCAGCCCTGGCTGTCGGCGTAGCGGGTGTACAGGCGGGCCAGGTCGCCCGCGAACAGGGCCGACTCGTCGCCGCCGGTGCCGGCCCGGATTTCGACGAAGGCCGGGCGCTGATCGTCCGGGTCCCTGGGGCAAAGCAGTTGCTGCAGTTCCGCGTCCAGCCGCTCGATGTCGGCCCGGGCGGTGTCGATTTCCTCTTGCGCCATGTCGGCCATGTCCGGGTCGGACAGCAGGTCTTGCGCAGCTTTCAGGTCGGCTTCGCGTTGCTGATGGCGGTTGAACACCTCGGCAATGACCGAGGCATCCGCGTGCTCGCGGCTGAGCGCGCGAAAGCGCTCCATGTCGTTCACCACATCGGGGGCCGAGAGCAGGGCGTCGAGCTCGTGCAGGCGGGCTTGCTGGCGCAGCAGGGTGTCGCGGACGAAGGGTTTCACGGGCGTTGAGCGTTGAGCGTTGGGCGTTGGGCGTTGGGCGTTGGGCGTTGGGCGTTGGGCGTTGGGCGTGGGAGCGGGGGGCTGCTCCACGCTGAACGCTGCACGTTCAACGCCGAACCGCCGCGCGGCAGCGCGGCTAGGACTTCTCGCGCAGGAACAGGCGCGAGACGGTCTGGGCCGTGGCGGCGCGGGTTTCCGCGTCACCGGCGTGCAGCTCGGCCAGGGTGCCGTGCAGCATTTTCTGAGTCAGTCCCTTGGACAGGGCTTCGAGCACGGCCTCGACCGGCTCGCCTTTGGCCAGCAGTTTCCTGGCGCGCATCAGTTCGGCGGCGCGCCACACGTCGGCCTGCGCGTTGATCTGCTGGATCAGTGGCACCACGCCGCCCTTGTCCGGGTC
>PNMN01000187.1 GCA_013823655.1 Comamonadaceae bacterium
GCTTTGATGAAGGCGGCGCGGGCGTCGTCGCCCTTGAGCTGGGGCACGGCTTCGGGCGCGCAGGGCAGGCCCTGGGTCTGCATGAAGTCGGCCAGTTTCTGCACGGCGGCGTCCAGCTTTTCAATCACCACGGGCGCTTTGTCCACCAGCCAGATCTTGCGTTCTTCCTCGGTCGCGTTCTCGCCCGAGAACAGGGCGATGGCCGCGTCCACGCTGTCTTGCTGCTGGCGGAAGTCGAGGATGTTGCCGTAGGGCTTGCTGCCGTTGAGCACGCGGTTGGTGCGCGAGAAGGCTTGAATGAGCCCGTGGTACTTGAGGTTCTTGTCCACGTACAGCGTGTTCAGGTACTTGCTGTCAAAGCCGGTGAGCAGCATGTCGACCACTATTGCGATGTCGATCTTCTTGGCGGCGGGGAAATCGGCGTTGGGCCACTGCTGGTCTTTGATGCGCTTTTGCACGTCCTGGTAGTACAGGTCGAATTCGCCAATGCTGTGGTTGCTGCCGTAGCGCGCGTTGTAGTGGGCCAGGATGGCCTTGAGGGCGTCCTTCTTCTTGTCGGGCTCAACCTCGTTGTCGGCCTTTTCCTGCGGCAGATCTTGCTGCAACTGGTTCACGTCGGCGTTGCCTTCGGCCGGGGGCGAGAACACGCAGGCGATGTTGAGTGGCTGAAAGTCGGGGTCGGCCGCCCTTTTGGCTTTTTGCAGTTCATCGAACAGACCGTGGTATTCGATGGCGTCGTTGATGCTGGCGGTGGCCAGCACGGCGTTGAAGCGGCGGCCGGCGGTGGCGGTGTCGTGTTTGGCCAGGATGGCTTCGATCACGGCCTTTTTGGCCAGCGGTTCGCCGGGCTTGGGCGGGGGAACCTTGGTGTTGTGGCCCTCCGGCTTGTAATAGTCCACGTGGAAGCGCAGCACATTGGTGTCTTCAATCGCGTGGGTGATGGTGTAGGCGTGCAGTTCCTTCTGGAACAGGTCTTTGGTGGTCTTGAACTGGCCTTCTTCGCCTTCGAACTGCTTGGCGGTGGCGTTCTTCTCGAAGATGGGCGTGCCGGTGAAACCGAAGAGCTGCGCCTTGGGGAAGAAGGTCTTGATGGCTTCGTGGTTGTCGCCAAACTGGGAGCGGTGGCATTCGTCGAAGATGAAGACGATGCGCTTGTCGCTCAGCGGTTCGAGCTGTTCTTTGTAGGTGGCCTGGCCGCTTTTGCTGCGCTGCTTGTTGCGCTTGCTGGTCTCAATCAGCGCCAGGCCCAGCTTCTGGATGGTGGTGACGATGACTTTGTCGGCGTAGTCGCTTGAGAGCAGGCGGCGCACCAGCGCGCCGGTGTTGGTGTTCTCTTCGACGCAGCCTTCCTGGAAGCGGTTGAATTCTTCGCGGGTCTGGCGGTCCAGGTCTTTGCGGTCCACCACAAAGAGGCATTTTTCGATGTCCGGGTTGTCCTTGAGCAGGGTGGACGCCTTGAAGGACGTGAGCGTTTTGCCGCTGCCGGTGGTGTGCCAGATGTAGCCGTTGCCGCCGTTCTGGTGGATGCAGTCCACGATGGCCTTGACCGCGTACACCTGGTAGGGCCGCATCATCAGCAGCTTCTGCTCGCTGGCCACCAGCACCATGTAGCGGCTGATGGCTTCGCCCAGCGTGCATTTGGGCAGGAAGGTCTCGGCGAAGTGGTCGAGGTGGGTGATCTTCTTGTTGGCCTCGTCGGCAAACTGGTAGATGGGCAGGAAGCGCTCGTCGGCGTTGAAGGCAAAGTGCCGTGCGTTGTTGTTGGCGAAGTACCAGGTGTCGGTGCGGTTGCTGACGATGAACAGTTGCAGGAAGCACAGCAGCGTCTTGCTGTAGCCGTTGCCCGGGTCGTTCTTGTACTCAACGATCTGCTCCATGGCGCGCTTAGGGCTGATGCCCAGCGTCTTGAGCTCGATCTGCACGCAGGGCACACCGTTGATGAGGATGAGAACGTCGTAGCGGTGGTGGCTGTAGTCGGTGTTGATGCGCAGCTGGTTGACGACCTCGAAGCTGTTCTTGCACCAGTCCTTGATGTTGACCAGGGTGTAGTTCAACGGGGTGCCGTCGTCGCGGACGAAGGTGTTGCGCTCGCGCAGGGTGCGGGCGGCGGTGTACACGTCGGGCGTGACGATCTCGTCGAGCAGGCGGGTGAATTCACCATCGGACAGGTTGACGCGGTTCAGCGTTTCGAACTTTTCGCGAAAGTTGCGCTCCAGCGCGGCCCGGTCTCGGATGTCGGGGCGGTACTCGTACTTGAGGCTCTGGAGCTTGCCGATGAAGCCGTACTCGATCTGATCCTCTTTGACGGCCTTGGGCGGTGCGTCAGGCGGTAGATCGTAGGTGGACTTGGATATAGGCATGGGTGTGCAGCGGGCGGGTCGACGGGCTGTATGGCAGCTCGTTTTCGTGTTGGTCAAGATTGTGACCGCTTCGCTGTCGACGGTCGCTACTTGCGGCACAGCCCATCCGCCCCCGCATACGCCACCCGGCGTACAGACGCCCTCCAGGGTTCTCCCTAGCATCCGCTTGTCCGCTGAAATCCGCCTTGCCAGGTGGTGCGGCGGCAGACATCACCCCTCAACCGGATCTGCTCAAACCCCTGGAGAAGCGCCATGCAACCACGTCACACCACGCGTCGATTCACCCTCAAAGCCCTGACGGTCGCCACCGCCCTGGGCGCCTTTGGCATCACCGCCCACGCGCAAAGCACCATCAAGGTCGGTGTGCTGCACAGCCTGTCGGGCACCATGGCGATTTCGGAAACCGTGCTGAAAGACGTGGCCCTGATGGCCATCGACGAGATCAACGCCAAGGGTGGCGTGCTGGGCAAGAAGATCGAACCCGTGGTGGTCGATCCGGCTTCCAACTGGCCGCTGTTTGCCGAGAAGGCCAAGCAGCTGATCGACCAGGACAAGGTGGCGGTGGTGTTCGGCTGCTGGACCAGCGTGAGCCGCAAGTCGGTGCTGCCGGTGTTTGAAGAAAAGAACAAGCTGCTGTTCTACCCGGTGCAGTACGAGGGCGAGGAGCTCAGCGCCAACGTGTTCTACACCGGTGCCGCGCCCAACCAGCAGGCCATTCCGGCCGTGGAGTACCTGATGAGCAAGGACGGCGGCAGCGCCAAGCGCTTCGTGCTGCTGGGCACCGACTACGTGTACCCCCGCACCACCAACAAGATCCTGCGCGCCTTCCTCAAGAGCAAGGGCATCCCGGAGGGCGACATCATGGAGGAGTACACCCCCTTCGGTCACTCGGACTACCAGACCATCATCGCCAACATCAAGAAGTTCGCTTCTGCGGGCAAGAAGACGGCGGTGATCTCCACCATCAACGGCGACTCCAACGTGCCGTTCTACAAGGAACTGGGCAACGCCGGTCTGTCGGCCAAGCAGGTGCCGGTGGTGGCCTTCTCGGTGGGTGAAGAAGAGCTGCGCGGCGTGGACACCAAGCCGCTGGTGGGCCATCTGGCGGCCTGGAACTACTTCATGTCGATCAAGAACCCGACCAACGCCGCGTTCATCAAAAAGTGGAGCGACTACGCCAAGGCCAAGAACATCCCCGGCCACAAGGACAAGCCGCTCACCAACGACCCGATGGAAGCCACCTACATCGGCATCCACATGTGGGCGCAGGCGGTTGCAAAGGCCAAGAGCACCGACACCGACAAGGTGCGCGCGGCGATGTACGGCCAGACCTTCAAGGCACCGGGTGGCTTCACCTCCACCATGGACACCAACCACCACCTGCACAAACCGGTGTTCATCGGCGAGATCCGGGCCGACGGCCAGTTCAACGTGGTGTGGAAGACCAAGGGTCCGGTGGTGGCCGACCCATGGAGCGACTTCATCGCCGAGAACAAGGGCAAGGCCAACGTACCTCTGAAGAAGTAAGCGGGAGACGTGATGCGCTGGCTGCGAACCTGTTTTGCCCTGTTGTGCCTGATCGGTGCAGCCAGTGCGCACGCACTCACCCCGGCCGATGCCCTGGCGCTGGCCGCGGGCGATGGTGACGAGCGCATCGAGGCGCTCAACCGCCTGAGCGTGGACCCCGACGCGAAGGCGCTGGCGCTGATCCAGGCCCTGTCCAGCGACGCCGTCAAGGTGCAGGGTGAGCAGGTGCTCATCGTGGCCGACGACGGCAGCGCCACCGACGCCGTGACCGGCGCTGTGGTCACTCTTTCTGACCAGGCCGAGGACGCCATGGTCAACAACCGCCTGCGCGGCGCGCTGGAAGCTGCAGCCGCGCTGCGCGACGTGTTCGGCAGCGACGTGGTGCGCCAGCGCGAGGCGGCCGCCCTGCTGCAGCGCAGCGCCTTCCAGGAGCCCGACGCCGCGGCCCTGCCGGTGCTGGAGAAGGCCCTGGCCGGCCAGCTGGACGAACAGGCCCGGGCCAGCCTGGAACAGGCGCGCGCCGCCATGCAGCTGGCCAGCGAAGACGAGGCGCAGCGCCTGGCCGCCGCCCAGACCTTGGCCGACATGGGCCAGCGGGCCCTGCGGCCGCTGTTGCTGCAGCAGCTGGAGGCCGAAACCAGCCCGGCGGTCAAGGCCGAGTTGCAGGCCGCCCTGGCCGCGCTGGACCGCAAGCTGGCGGTGGCGAATGGTTTGTCGCAGGCCTTCACCGGCATCAGCCTGGGCAGCATCCTGCTGCTGGCGGCGCTGGGCCTGGCCATCACCTACGGGCTGATGGGCGTGATCAACATGGCGCACGGCGAACTGATCATGATCGGCGCCTACGCCACCTGGCTGGTGCAGACCTTGTTCAAGGAAGCGTTTCCCGGCCTGTTCGACTGGTACCTGCTGGCAGCGCTGCCGGTGGCTTTCCTCACCGCCGCCCTGGTGGGCGCGGCCATGGAGCGCACCGTGATCCGCTTTCTGTACGGTCGCCCGCTGGAAACGCTGCTCGCCACCTGGGGCATCAGCCTGGTGCTGATGCAGGGCGTGCGCAGCCTGTTTGGCGCGCAGAACGTGGGCGTGGAAAACCCGAGCTGGATGAGCGGCAGCGTCACGCTCATGGGCAGTCTCACGCTGCCCTGGAACCGCATCATCATCATCGCCTTTGCCGCTGCGGTGCTGATCGGTGTCACGCTGCTGATCACCCGCACGCGGCTCGGTCTCTTTGTGCGCGGCGTCACGCAGAACCGCCCGATTGCGAGCTGCATGGGCGTGAACACCGCGCGCATCGACACCTACGCTTTCGCACTCGGCTCCGGCATCGCCGGCATGGCGGGCTGCGCGCTGAGCCAGATCGGCAACGTCGGCCCCGACCTCGGCCAGAACTACATCGTGGACTCGTTCATGGTGGTGGTGCTCGGCGGCGTGGGCCAGCTCGCGGGCACGGTGTACGCCGCGCTCGGCCTGGGCCTGCTGAACAAGTTCATTGAAGGCTGGGCCGGTGCGGTGCTGGCCAAGATCGCGGTGCTGGTCTTCATCATCGTCTTCATCCAGAAGCGTCCGCAAGGCATCTTCGCCATGAAGGGCCGTGAGGCATGACCACCCCCATCGCTTGCCCACTTCGTGTGGCCGCTCCGCCCCTCAAGGGGCAGTGCCTGCGGCCCGGCGGAGCCGGTTCCGCGGCACTCTCGACCATTCACTTCGCTCGCGAGGCTTGTCTCTCATGATCGCTGCTTCTGTTTCTCTTCCCGCGCCTGGCCCGCTGCTCACGCGGGGTGCTTTCAGCGGCGTGATGGTGGCGCTGCTGGTCGTGTGCGCGGTGGCGCCCGCGCTGAACCTGCTGGTGCCCGAAGGCAGCGTGTTCCATCTGTCCGACTACATGGTCGGCCTGCTGGGCAAGATCATGTGCTACGCCATCTGCGCGCTGGCGATGGACCTGATCTGGGGCTACACCGGCATCCTGTCGCTGGGCCACGGGCTGTTCTTTGCGCTCGGCGGCTATGTGATGGGCATGTACCTGATGCGCCAGATCGGGCTGGACGGCAACTACAAAAGCGAGCTGCCCGACTTCATGGTGTTTCTGGACTGGAAAGAA
>PNMN01000188.1 GCA_013823655.1 Comamonadaceae bacterium
CCTCCTGGCGGGCAGGAGCCCGCTGCGTCGTCGCGCCTTGCCAGCCCACTCCCGGGCAGCCCACTCGGGTCCGTCCAACTGCGGTTTCTAGGATGAACGCTCTTCGCCGCTCCCTGATGCTGGCCGGCCTGTCGGCGACCCTGCTGTCGGCCTGTTCCGACAAAGCCGCCGACGCCACCGCATCGGGTTTCTCCAGCATCGACATCACCGGCGCCGACTACGCCACCGGTTTCCAGCTCACCGACCACCATGGCCAGGCACGCAGCCTGGCGGATTTCAAAGGCCAGGTGGTGGCGATCTTCTTCGGCTTTACCCAGTGTCCGGACGTGTGCCCCACCTCCATGAGCGAACTGGCCGAGGTCAAGCGCCTGCTCGGCGCCGACGGCGACAAGTTTCAAGGCCTGTTTGTGAGCCTGGACCCGGAGCGCGACACCCCTGAGGTGATGAAGGCCTACGTGGCCAGCTTCGACCCCAGCTTTCTGGCGCTGTACAGCACAGCCGAAGGCCTGCCCGAGCTGGCCAAGCGCTTCCGCATCTTCTACAAAAAGGTCGATGGACCGACGCCGACCAGCTACACCATCGACCATTCGGCCGGTATCTACATGTACGACACGCAGGGTCGCGTGCGGCTCTACGCGCGCTACGGCAGCGGCGCCCCGGCCCTGGCGGGCGATGTGAAAAAACTGCTGGCGCAGTGAGACTCCCCCCGCGCCGCGGCATCCTGGCCGCTCAAGCCAGCGGGCGGGTGGTCAGAGCTTGTCTTTGGCGCTGGTGAAAGCGTCGGCAAAAAAGGCTTCTTCGGGCAGGCCGGCGGCCAGGTAGTCGCGCCGGGCCGATTCGACCACGACGGGCGCGCCGCAGGCGTACACCTCGTGGCCCGAAAGATCGGGGGTGTCTTGCAGCACCGCGCGGTGCACAAAGCCGGTGCGACCGGTCCAGCCGTCTTCGGGCAGGGCGTCGCTGACCACCGGCACGAAGTGCAGGTTGGGCATGGCCTTCAACTGCTGCTCGATCCAGGCCGACTGGTACAGGTCGGTCGGGCGGCGGCCACCCCAGTAGAGCGTGGCCGGGCGGTGCATGCCCAGGTGGTGCATGTGTTGCAGGATCGCCTTGATCGGCGCAAAACCGGTGCCCGAGGCCAGCAGCACGACGGGCTTGTCGCTGTCCTCGCGCAGGTAGAAGCTGCCGTAGGGTCCTTCGATGCGCAGGATGTCCTTCTCTTTCAGGGTGCCGAACACCTGGTCGGTGAACTTGCCACCGGGCATGTGGCGGAGGTGCAGCTCCATCGACGGCCCCGTTGCCTGCGTGTGCGGCGCGTTGGCCATGGAATAGCTGCGGCGGTCGCCGTCGCGCAGCAGGAATTCCACGTACTGCCCGGCGCGGTACTGGAAGGCGTCGGCCGCCGGCAGTTGCAGCTTCAACACGACCACGTCGTGCGAAGCGCGTTCCAGACTGCTCACGCGCACCGGCATTTTCTTGATCGGAAAGGCGCCGGCCTCGGTGACCTGGCGCGATTCGAGCACCACGTCGCTCTGCGCCACCCCGCAGCACGTCAGCACATAACCGGCGGCCTCTTCATCGGCACTCAGGGCCTTGGCCTGGTGCGGTCCGTGGGTCACGCTGCCGCTCAGCAGCTTGCATTTGCAGGAGCCACAGGCGCCGTCCTTGCAGCCGTAGGGCAGACCGATGCCCTGGCGGATACCGGCGGCGAGGATGGCCTCATCGGGCAGGGCTTCAAAGTGGCGACCGCTGGGCAGGGCGGTGATGGTGAATGTCATACTGGCCATGGGTTGACGTGGCGGCGCGGGTGTGGCGCCACAGGGCAAAAGCGGACATTCATTCTCTCAAATACGGAAAAGGCATGAACCTCCTGGGTGCACTGCCCGCGCGCTTCCGGCGTGAACGGGTTCTGATCGTGGGCTGCGGCGACGTGGGCCAGCGCGCCGCGCGCGCGCTCGGGGCGGGCGCGCGGGTGCGGCTGCTGGCGCTCACTTCCAGCTCCGAGCGCTGTGCGGCGCTGCGCGCGCAAGGCATCACGCCGCTGACCGGCAACCTCGACCAGCCCCAGAGCCTGCAGCGCCTGGCCGGTCTGGCCACGCGCGTGCTGCACCTGGCGCCACCGCCCTCGGGCGAACACCAGGACTGGCGGCTCGACCCGCGCACGCGCGCCCTGGCGCGGGTGCTGGCGCGGCGTTCACCGCCAGCGGCCCTGGTGTACGGCTCCACCAGCGGCGTGTACGGCGACTGCGCCGGACGCTGGGTGGATGAAGCCACACCCTTGCAGCCGCTCACGCCGCGCGCCTGGCGCCGGGTCGATGCCGAAGCGGCGGTGCACCACCTGGGTCGCGCCACCGGCGTGCGCACCAGCGTGCTGCGCATTCCCGGCATCTACGCACCCGACCGCGCCGGCGGCACGCCGCGCGAACGCCTGCTGCGCGGCACGCCGGTGCTGCGCCCCGAGGACGACGTTTACACCAACCACATCCACGCCGACGACCTGGGTCGCGCCTGCGCGCTGGCCCTCTGGCGCGGTCGCGCGCAGCGCAACGTCAACGTGAGCGACGACAGCGCGCTGAAGATGGGTGACTACTTCGACCTCGCGGCCGACCTGTACGGGCTGCCGCGCCCGCCGCGCATCGCGCGCGACGCGGCGGGCGACCAGCTGCCGCTGGTGCTGCTGAGCTTCATGAACGAATCGCGGCGGCTGCGCAACCAGCGCATGAAGACCGAACTGCGCCTGCGCCTGCGCTACCCCAGCGTGGGCCAAGGACTGGTGCCCTGGGCGGCTTGAAGCGCTGCCCCGGTCACACGGCCCGCGCCATCGTGCTCAGCAGCCAGCCGGTGTAGGCCAGGTAGGCCGCCAGCAGAACCAGGGCCTCCCAGCGGTTGATGCGCCCCAGACGCCCGCGAAAGCTCCATCCCATGACGAACAGCACCAGGGTCAGGCCGACCATCACCGGCAGGTCGCGGCTCAGGACGGCGGCCTCGACCGGAATGGGCGCAATCGCGCCGGCAATGCCTACCACCGCCAGCGTGTTGAACAGGTTGGACCCCAGCACATTGCCCAGCGCAATGTCGTGCTCGCCTTTGCGCGCGGCCGCCACGCAGGAGGCGAGTTCCGGCAGCGACGTGCCCACCGCCAACACCGTCAGGCCGATGACCAGGTCGCTCACACCGAGCGTTTGGGCGATCGTCACTGCGCCCCACACCAGCAGCCGCGAGGCACCCACCAGCACCAGCAAACCCAGCACCAGCCACAGCAGGGCGCGCCGCATCGGCATCGCGTGTTCTTTGAGCTCGGCCGCGGTTTCGTGCGCCAGCGCGTCGCTGCCACTGCGCATGCCCACCACGATGGACCAGGTCACCAGCAAGCCAAAAACCGCCAACAACACCCCGGCGTCCAGTCGGCTGATCTGGCCGTCCCATGCCAGGTAGGCCGTCAGCCCCGTGACCGCGCCAGAATGGGCAGCTCTTTGCGCAGAATCATCGAATGCACGACGATCGGCGCGATGAGCGCGGTCACGCCCAGGATCAGTGCGATGTTGACGATGTTGGAGCCCCAGGCATTGCCCAGCGCCAGGCCCGGGTTGCCCTGCTGGGCCGCCATCGTGGACACCACCATTTCGGGTGCCGAGGTGCCAAAGCCCACGATCAGCATGCCCACCAGCAGAGGCGGCACGGCGTAGTGAGTGGCGGTGGCCGAAGCCCCGTCAACAAAACGGTCGGCGCTCCAGACGAGCAAGGCGAGACCTATCAGAATGGCCAGAGAGGGCAGCAGCATGGCGGGGGAGGTGCAAAGACAGGGTGTTGGACAATCGACATTGTCTCAGACGGCGCCAGGCAAGCCCCCTGCGTCGCAGCGGCTTATCTGCGGCTTATCCATACTCCCTTTCTCAACGGCGCCGACCGCACCCGCCCAGGGCCACATGTTCACACCCCGCTCCTCACGTTCCGAGTCTGGCCTGCCCGGTGCGCCGGGCGCATCCACGCGCTGGCGCGTGGGCGCGGCGATCGGCCTGGCCGCCTTGATGCTGCTGCTCGTGTGGTGGTGGCGCCCGGTGCTGCTGATGCCGGGCACGCGCGCGCTGGTGATGCAAGGCGGCGACCCCTACCTGCGGGCGCTGATGCGCACCATCTCGGCCAGTGAATCGAATGTGCTGCGGCCTTACCACGTGCTCTACGGCGGCAGCTATGTCTGGACGTTGAACCAGCACCCGAACCGCTGCGAACCCATCGGGCGCGGGCCGAACCGGGGCAACTGCTCGACCGCAGCGGGCCGTTACCAACTGCTGGCGGGCACCTGGGTGGAACTGGCCGCACGCCACCACCCCGAGCGCACCGACGACCCTCTGGACGCCACCCAGTTGAGCTTTGCGCCGCTGTATCAGGACCTGGTGGTGCACGCCTGGCTGTCCGAACCCCGCTGGGGCAACCTGTCGGCACAACTGCGGCAGGGGCGCATCCAGCCGGTGTTGCGGCGCCTCTCGGGCACCTGGACCAGCCTGGGTTACGGCATCGAGACCAACAGCATGAGCCGCGAACTGCCGCGCGTGTACCAGAGCGTGCTCAAGGACGAGCTGGCGCGTGCCGACGGTGCGCAGGATGCCGGCGAGAGCGGGCAGCAAAAAGGCCGCACAGAAAAAACGGTGCCGGGGCCGCACACGAACTCCCCTATGAAAGTGAGGCGAAAAACGTAAAAATGCCCCCAAATGTGCCCCCACACTGCAAAGGATGCCAGCCATGAAGTTGACCGATGCCAAGCTGCGAACCCTGACCGACCCCGGAAAGCACTTCGACGGCGGCGGCCTGTACCTGGAAGTGACCAAGGCGGGCGGACGGTACTGGCGCCTGAAATACCGGCACGGGGGGAAGGAAAAGCGCCTGGCCTTTGGGGTGTATCCGGCTGTCACCCTGCGCGATGCACGCGACCGGGCTGCGGCGGCCCGGGCACTGCTTCAGGCCGGTGACGACCCCGGGGCGCTGCGCAAGGCCGCAAAGGTCCGCGCCCTGTACGAACAGGAAAACACCCTTGAAGCGGTGGCACTGGACTGGATTCGGCACCAAGCCGCCCGCTGGGAGCCCGTCACCCTGCAGCGCATCCGGGCATCACTGGAGGCGGACATTTTCCCCACGCTCGGGGGCCGCCCGCTGGCCAGCATCAAGCCCGGCGAAGTCATGGCCGCAGTGAAGGCCATCGAAGCCCGGGGCGCTGGAGAGCTGGCAAACCGCGTGCTGCAGCGGGTCAAGGCAATCTATCGATGGGCTGTGACGCATGAGCGCATCGAAGTGAATCCCATGCTTGACCTGGTGCCCTCAGAAATCCTCAAGCCTCGCGAAGTGAACCACCGGGCGGCACTGGACGACAAAGACTTGCCCGAGTTCCTGGGCAAGCTGGACAGCTATGTGGGCGAACGCAGCACCGTGCAGGCCCTGCGGTTGTTGATGCTGACGGCGGCCCGCCCCGGCGAAGTGCGCGGCGCCCGCTGGTCAGAGATCGACCTGGACGGGGCGCTGTGGGTCATTCCGGCCGAGCGCATGAAGATGCGCACCGAACACCGCGTGCCCCTGTCCCGGCAAGCCCTTGAAGTGCTGCGCACCATGGCGCCCTTGAGCGGAGATAGCGACCTGGTGTTCCCCAGTCCGAACTACCGCAGCAAGCCCCTGAGCGAAAACACGTTCAACAGCGCAATGACCCGCATGGGCTTCAAAGGCAGCGCCACCGCCCACGGCTTCCGGGCGCTGTTCTCCACGGTGGCCAATGAATGCGGGTGGAACGCGGACGTGATAGAGCGCCAGCTCGCGCACAAGGAACGCAACAAGGTGCGGGCCGCGTACCACCGGGCCACCTACATGCCCGACCGCGCCAGCATGTTGCAGTGGTGGGCGGACTACCTGGATGGGCGCAAGTCCGGGACCGTGGTTCAGATGCCCAAGCGGGCCGCCTGAGGCGAACGCCTGGGCTTTTCTT
>PNMN01000189.1 GCA_013823655.1 Comamonadaceae bacterium
GCGCCGCGCCGGGCCGTTCCCAAGCCAGCTCGCACCGCAGCCCGCAGGGCGAAGGTACTCCAGTGAGCGCAGCGCCGGGCCGCCCCCAAGCCAGCTCGCACCGCAGCCCGCAGGGCGAAGGAACTCCAGTGAGCGACGACATCTTGCTGCACAGCCGCGACGCGCGCGGCGTGCACACCCTGACCCTGAACAACCCGAGGGCTTTCAACGCCCTGTCTGAGGCCATGATGGCGGCCTTCCAGCGGGCGCTGGACGCGGTGGCCGCCGACCCCGCCGCCCGCGTGCTGGTGATCGCAGCCCAGGGCAAGGCCTTCTGCGCCGGACACGACTTGAAGGAAATGAAGTCCAGGCCCGACCAGGCTGATCGGCAAAGCTATTACCAGGCCCTGTTCGCCACCTGTTCCCGACTGATGCTGAGCATCCGCAAACTGGAGGTGCCGGTGATCGCCCGCGTGCACGCACTGGCCACGGCGGCGGGTTGCCAGCTGGTGGCGCAGTGCGACCTGGCGGTGGCCGCGCAGGGCGCACGCTTTGGTGTCAACGGCATCGACGTCGGTCTGTTCTGCGCCACCCCCAGCGTGCCGCTGTCGCGCAACATGGGGACCAAGCAGGCCATGGAAATGCTGCTGACCGGCGACTTCATCAGCGCCGACGAGGCGCAGCGCCGTGGCCTGGTCAACCGCGTGGTGGCCGACGACGCGCTGGACACGGAAGTGGCCACGCTGGTGGAGCGCATTCTGGGCAAACCGCGCGAAGCGATCGCCATGGGCAAGGGCATGTTCTACCGCCAGCTCGAAACCGGCATCGAGTCGGCCTACCAGCTGGCGGGCCAGACCATGGCCTGCAACCTGGCGCACGCCGTGGCACAGGAGGGCGTGCAGGCCTTCATCGACAAGCGCGCGCCGAATTGGTAGCCCCCCGTTGCTTGCTGCGCGCAGCCGCATACCCCCCAGAGGGCAACACCTGCGGTCCGTCCTGAGCCTGGCCTGTCCTGAGCTTGACGAAGTGCCCAAGGGCGGTTCCGCGGTGTTCTGGGTAATGGCCTCTCCCTACCATTGAAATTCCATGACCTCCACTGTTTCGCTTTCGACCACGCCACCGCCCATCGACGACTTTCAGGCCTGGCTGCTGGGCTTCACCCGGCCCACCGTGTGGCTGGAGTTTGGGGCGCTGGCTGCCTGCGTGCTGCTGGCCTGGGCGCTGGCGTGGCTGCTGCGCCAGACCCTGGGCATGAAGGACGCACCAGCGTCCGTGCTGTTCGGCCGCAAGGTGTTCGACGGTGCGCTGTTCCCGCTGCTGCTGCTGCTGCTGGGCTATGTCGCGCGCTCGGTGCTGCTCAACTGGGTGCCGCTCACCGTGTTCAAGGTGGCCATTCCGGTGCTGGTGTCTCTGGTGATCATCCGCCTGGGTGTGAAGGTGCTGCAGGCCGCCTTCAAAGCAGCGCCCTGGGTGCGCGCGCTGGAGCGCAGCATCTCCTGGCTGGCCTGGGGTGCCATGGTGCTGTGGGTCAGCGGCTTGCTGCCCCTGGTGCTGGAAGAGATGGAATCGATCACCTGGAAAGTCGGTGCCAGCACGCTGAGCCTGCGCACCATGATCGAGGGCGCCCTGACCGCCGGCGCGGTGTTGATCCTCACGCTGTGGGTGTCCTCGGTGATCGAGGCTCGCCTGCTGCGCAAGGCGGTGGGGGGCGACCTGTCGCTGCGCAAGGCGGTGAGCAACGCCACGCGCGCGCTGCTGATGTTCTTCGGTCTCATCATCGCGCTGTCTGCGGTGGGCATCGATCTCACCGCGCTGTCGGTGCTGGGCGGAGCCATTGGTGTGGGCATTGGTTTTGGCCTGCAGAAACTGGCGTCCAACTACGTCAGCGGCTTCGTCATACTGGCCGAGCGCAGCATGCGCATTGGCGACAACGTGCGGGTGGACAACTTCGAAGGCACCATCACCGACATCAACGCACGCTACACCGTGATCCGCTCCATCACCGGGCGCGAATCCATCGTGCCCAACGAGTTGCTCATCATCAACCGGGTGGAAAACCTGTCACTGGCCGACGACCGCCTGTGGCAGTCCACGGTGGTCTCGGTGGGCTACGAGAGCGATGTGGAGAAGGTCATGGGGTTGCTGCAGGATGCAGCAACCTGCCAGGAGCGGGTGCTGAAGGACCCTGCTCCGTCGGTGGCGCTGTCCAACTTTGGCGCCGATGGCCTGGAGTTCACGCTGGGCTACTGGATCGCCGACCCCGAGAACGGCACCCTCAACATCCGTTCGCTGATCAACCGCAAGCTGCTGCAGTCCTTGCGTGAAAACCAGATCGAGATTCCCTACCCGCAGCGCGTGCTGCACATGAAGCCCGCGCCCGAGGTTCGACCGCCATCAGCGGCTCATGAGGCCCGGTAACCACAGGGCGATGGCGGGGAAGGCGATCAAAATGCCCAGGCGCACGATGTCGGCCATGACGAAGGGCCACACGCCCTGGAAGATGTGCTTGAGCTTGACCAGTGGCAGCAGCGAGTTCATGACGAACAGGTTCATGCCCACCGGCGGCGAGATCATGCCGATCTCCACGATGGTGACGATCAGGATGCCGAACCACACCGGGTCGAAGCCCAGGCCCATGACGACGGGGAAGAACACAGGGATGGTGAGCAACACCATCGACAGCTCCTCCATCACCAGTCCCAGGAGGATGTAGATCGCCATCATCACCACCACCACCATGATGGGGTGTGGGCTGAACTGCAGCAGAAAGTCGCGCAGGTCGCCCGGCATGCTGGTGAAGTTGATGAAGCTGGTGAAGACCATCGCGCCGATCAGGATCATGAACAGCATGGCCGTGGTGCGCGTGCTCTCGACCAGAATATCCAGCAGGACGCGTGGCGTGAGAGCGCCGCGAAACAGGGCAAAGAAGAACGCACCCGCCGCGCCCACACCCGCGCCCTCGGTGGCGGTGAACACGCCGCCGTAGATGCCCCCGATGACCAGCGCAAACAGCACACCCACACCCCAGATACCGCGCACCGCAGCCAGGCGCTGGGCCCAGGTGAAGCGCTCGGCGGGTGGACCGGCGGACGGGTCGCGCCAGGTCACGAACACCACCGCCAGGCACAGGCAGGTGATGGCCACCAGACCGGGCAGGATGCCGGCGATGAACAGCTTGCCGATGTCGGTCTCGGTGATGATCCCGTAGATGACGAGGATGGTGGACGGCGGAATCAGGATGCCCAGCGTGCCACCTGCGGCGATCGATCCCGTGGCCAGCGTGTCCTTGTAGCCGTGGCGTTTCATCTCGGGGTAGGCCACGCGCGTCATGGTGGCCGTGGTGGCAATCGACGAACCACAGATGGAGCCGAAGCCGCCCGAGGCGATGATGCTGGCCATGGCCAGACCGCCCTTGCGGTGCCCCACGAAGGCGTTGGCCGCCGTGAAGAGTTCGCGCGCCATGCCCGCGCGCGCCACCAGGTTGCCCATGAGGATGAACAGCGGAATCACCGACAGCACGTAGGCGAAGCCGGTTTCGAAGATCACCTGGCTGGTGCTGGCGTAAGCGGGTTGCCAGCCGCGCATCAGACCCAGCCCCACCAGACCGGCAATGGCCATCGCCAGTGCCAGCGGAATGCGCAGAAAGGCCATCGCGAAGACGGCCGCGAAACCCAGGGCAGCTTCGGTCATGACGCGGTTCCGTCCAGATCGGCGGGGGGCGGGTGGTGGGGCGAGGAGACCGGCACCACAACGAACACGAACAGCAGATGGACCGCCGCCGTGAGGGCGAGAAACAGCGCCATCATCCAGGCCACGGGGGCGATGGAGAACTGCAGGTAGACGGTGGTGTCGCCGTACTCGGCAAAGCGGTCGGCGCGCGTGCTCATGAGGTAGGCGAGAAAGCCGAAGCCGCTGGCGCAGATCAGGTTGACCAGGCGCGACTGGATGCTGCGCACCCAGTCGGGCAAGAAGGCGTCGAGCGAGTCGAACACCACGTGTTCGTTGCGCCAGGACACCATGGGCAGGGCCCCGAAGATCACCATGACCATGAGTATCTCGGTGATCTCCAGGCCACCGGGCACCGAGTGGCTGAAGAAGCGACGGCCGGTCACGTCCACCAGCGTGAGCCACATGATGGCAAACAGGGCCATGGCGGCCATGAGCCCGGCGGACCAGCGCAATACACGTTCGATCATCTTGAGCATGGTGTGTCCTGATGTGAAAAGGCCGGCTGTGCAATCTGCTCAGCCGGCCCGGCAAGGCCACAACAGGGTGGCCAGGGTCTTACTTCACCTTGGCGATTTCGGCACGGAACTCGGCCAGCACTTTCTTCGGATCCTTCAGCCCTTTGACCTGCGCGCTGGCAGCCCACTTGGTTTCCAGGTAGTCCTGCTTGTCCATGACGGCCTTGACGAAGGCCTTGTTGGCCATGATGCGCGCGACACCCTGGGCCTTCTGTGCGCCCTCGCGGCTGGCGGCATCCACCTTGTCCCAGCCTTCGCCGAACATGCGCGCGGCCACTTCGCCCGAGAGTTTGTCCACCACCGCCTTGTCCTGCGCGGACAGGGCCCGGTACTTGTCCTGGTTCATCATGAAGACGAAGCTGGTGTTGTACAGGCCACCGGGGAAGGTGGTGGCGTGCTTGATCATGCTCAGCTTGAAAGAAGCGATGGACTCGTCGGGAAAGAAAGTGCCATCCATCACGCCGGTGGACAGCAGCTCGAACGACTCGGGCGCGGCCTTGAGCGTGGTGTTCCAGCCCATGGCCTTGGAGAGTTCGTTGATGTTGCCGCCGCCGATGCGGAACTTGAGCGAGGCCGCGTCCGCCGCCGAGGTGACCGGCTTCTTGGTGTTGAAGATGATGCCGGGGCCGTGGGTGAACACGGCCAGCGCCTTCACGCCACGGTGTTCGCCCAGCGGCGCGAAGTACTTGTTGTAGATGCGCTGGTAGGCCACCGATGTGGCCACGGCGCTGTTGCCCAGAAAGGGGAATTCAGCGACCTGCGTGTTGATGAAGCGCCCGGGCGTGTAGCCGTCCACGGTGTAGGAAATGTCGGCCAGTCCGTCGCGCACCGCATCAAAGGTGCCGGGGGCTGCCACCACGCTCTTGGGCAGGATGTTGCACTTCATGCGCCCGGCGCTTTCTTTTTCCAGCAGGTCGCACCAGTTCTTCTGCACCATGGACGCAGTGTGGGTGGGTGGCAGCCAGCTGGAGACGGTAAACACCGTCTGAGCGGAGACCATGCCGCTGGCGAGCACCGATGTGGTGAGGGCGGCGGCGAAGGCGTGACGAACTTTCATGTCTTGTTTCCTCGGGCGGGGTTGTATGTAGTTACTGAAAATAAGCAAATGGGTGAAGAATCACTATAGGCCAATACCCCGCCATCGCACCTCCAGACTTACCCGAATTAACCGACCAACTGGTTGGTTAATCGCCTGGGCGACGGTGAATGCGGTTTCGGTGGGGCTTTGTGCCGGGCTGCGGCCAGGCCTCGCCTATAATTCATAAAAAGCACGACCGTTCGTTTTTGTCGGCAACGGATTCCTTGGCGCCTGGATCGGTCGGTGTCCGGGTGCGGCGCATACAATCCCATGATTGACGTATACGTCAATTCCCCCGCCTTTCACCGCCTTTCACCGCCTTTCACCGCCTTTCACCGCCTTTCACCGCCTTTCACCGTTTTCCATTTTCGATCTCACAACCATCAGGAGCAGCTCCCTATGAAGGTCATCGTCCCCGTCAAACGCGTGGTGGACTACAACGTCAAGGTGCGCGTCAAGAGCGACGGCACCGGCGTGGACATCGCCAACGTCAAGATGAGCATGAACCCGTTTGACGAAATCGCGGT
>PNMN01000190.1 GCA_013823655.1 Comamonadaceae bacterium
CCGCCAGTGCCGCCCCCTTGGGGGTGACGCCGAAGGCGGCGCGGGGGGTGCCCATTCCTGCAGCGCGGGGGGTCAGTATGTGTACACGCCGCGTCCGCTCTTGCGCCCCAGCCAGCCCGCCGCCACCATTTCTTTCAGCAACGGTGCCGGGCGGTACTTGCTGTCGTTGAACTCGGCCATGTAGACGTTCATGACCGCCAGGCAGACGTCCAGCCCGATCATGTCGGCCAGCGCCAGCGGGCCGATCGGCTGGTTGGTACCGAGCTTCATGCCGGCGTCGATGTCTTGCGGCGTGGCCAGGCCTTCGGCGAGCACGAAGAAGGCCTCGTTGATCATCGGCACCAGGATGCGGTTGACCACGAAACCGGGCGCGTTCTTCACCGTGATCGGGGTCTTGCCCAGGCGCTCGGACAAGGCCTTCACGGCGTCGTGCGTGGCGTCGCTGGTCTGCAGGCCGCGGATGATCTCCACCAGCGCCATCAGGGGCACGGGGTTGAAGAAATGCATGCCGATGAAGCGGTCGGGGCGCTGCGTGGCGGCGGCCAGCTTGGTGATGCTGATCGAGCTGGTGTTGGTGGCCACGATCACCTCCGGCGCCAGCAAGCCGTCGAGCTGCTGCAGGATTTTGAGCTTGAGCGCCTCGTTCTCGGTCGCGGCCTCGATCACCAGTTGAACGCCCTGGAGGTCTTCGTAGCTCGTGCTGCCCTGGATCAGCGCCAGCGCGGCGGCCTTGCCTTCGGTGCTCAGCTTTTCTTTCTTGATCAGGCGGTCCAGGCTGCCGGCGATGGTGGCCAGGCCCTTGTCCACCGCGGCCTGCGCGATATCGACCAAGACCACGCGGATGCCACTGACGGCGCAGGCCTGCGGGATGCCGTTGCCCATGGTGCCCGAGCCGATGATGCCGACGGTCTGGATGTTGCTCATGAAGGGTTCACTCCTGTGTGGAACGGGTCAAAAAAACGGATTGTCCGGGGTGGCGCTGGCGCGGGTCCCAAGGGGCGTCCCGCAGGCGTCTTTTCTAGGTTGGCGCACCTACCGGTGTGCCCCGGGCCCGTGCTAACTTGCCCGCAGATTGTCGCGCCGCATCTTGCTGGGGCATGACAAGGGAACTCACCGCACGGTGACGCGGTTCCCGTGCCACTTTCTGGAGACTTCATGTTCGATTTCATCATCGTCGGTGGCGGCTCGGCCGGCAGCGTGCTGGCAGGGCGCCTGAGCGAAGACCCGACCGTGCGCGTGGCCCTGCTCGAAGCCGGCCCGGCAGACCGGAGTGTGCTGATCCACTGCCCGGGCGGGCTGGCCGTGATGGCCAAGTACCAGCTCAGCGGCTGGGGCTACAGCACCGTGCCGCAGCCGGGTCTGAACGGGCGCCGGGGCTACCAGCCGCGCGGCAAGGTGCTGGGCGGCTCCAGTTCGATCAACGCCATGATCTACACCCGCGGCCACCCGCAGGACTACGACGGCTGGGCGGCGCAGGGCAACCCGGGCTGGTCGTTCAGCGATGTGCTGCCTTACTTCAAGCGCGCCGAGCACAACGAACGTGGCGCCGACGCGCTGCACGGCCAGGGCGGCCCGCTCCACGTGATGGACCTGCGCTCGCCCAATCCGTTCCTGCCCTCGTTCGTGCAGGCCGGGCAGCAGGCCGGTTACCGCCTCAACGGCGACTTCAATGGCCCGGAGCAGGAAGGCATTGGTCCGTACCAGGTGACCCACAAGAACGGCGAACGCTTCAGCGCTGCCAAGGCCTACCTCACGCCCCACCTGGCGCGGCCCAACCTGCATGTGATCACCAACGCCCTGACCACGCGCGTGCTGACCGACACCGTGGACGGCCAGCCGCACGCGCTGGGCGTGGAATACCGGCCCGAAGGCGGGCGCGGTGCGGTACAGAATCTGATGCTCAAACCCGGCGGCGAGGTGCTGCTGAGCGCCGGCGCCTTCGGCTCGCCGCAGTTGCTCATGCTCTCGGGCATCGGCCCGGCGGCGCACCTGGGCCAACACGGCATCCCGGTGGTGCGCGCGCTGCCCGGCGTGGGCGAGAACCTGCACGACCACCCGGACGTGGTGCTGGTGGTGAACGCGCCCAAGGTGAGCCAGCTGTTCGGCATTTCACCGCGTGGCGTGCTGAACATGGTCAAAGGCATCTTTGAATGGCGCCGCCAGCGCAGTGGCATGCTGACCAGCAACTTCGCCGAGGCCGGCGGCTTCATCAAGAGCGCGCCGCAAGAAACCATTCCCGACCTGCAACTGCATTTCGTGGTCGGCAAGCTGGTGGACCATGGCCGCAAGACGGTGCTGGGTCACGGCTACTCGTGCCATGTGTGCCTGCTGCGCCCCAGGAGCCGGGGCACGCTGCGCCTGGCGAGCGCCGATCCGCAGGCCATGCCGCTGATCGACCCGGCCTTCCTGAAAGACCCGGACGACGTGGCGCGGCTGGTGCGCGGTTTCAAGCTGATGCGCGACCTGTTGCAGCAGCCCGCGCTGGCACGGCACGGTGGCCAGGAATCGAAAGCCTCGGCCAGCGCGCAGAGCGATGCGCAGATCGAGCAATTCGTGCGCCAGCACGCCGACACCATCTACCACCCGGTGGGCACCTGCCGCATGGGGCCGGACGCGCTGGCGGTGGTGGACGCCCGCTTGCGCGTGCACGGCGTGCAGGGCTTGCGGGTGGTGGACGCATCGGTCATGCCCAGCGTGGTGGGCGGCAACACCAACGCCCCGGTGATCATGATGGCGGAGAAGGCGGTCGATATGATTCGGGAAGAGCACCCCCCGCGCCGCGCCTAGTGGCGCGTCACCCCCCAGGGGGCAACACCAGCAGCCCGGCGAAGCCGGTTCTGCGGTGTTCTCGGTTACGCTCACCTTCTCCTTAACCACAACGTTTCTCCCGGCGCGCGTGCCTGAACCGAGGATGCCGTGGAACTGGCTGTGCCAGGCCACAGGCATCGCCCCCTGGGGGGTGACGCGAAGCGGCGCGGGGGGAGCACCTTTCTCATGATCTTGGAACACGCCGACATCCGCATCGACCCGGCCAAGGCGGCCGAATTCGAAGTCGCCATCACCCGAGGCGCCAGCACCGTGATTGCCACAGCCAAAGGCTTTCAAGGCTACAAGGTCAACCGCAGCATCGAGAGCCCGGGCCGCTACATCCTCATGATCTACTGGGACACGCTGGAAGACCACACCGTGGGTTTTCGCCAGTCTCCGGCTTTCGCTGAATGGCGTGCCATCGTCGGCCCGTTCTTTGCCCAACCGCCGGTGGTCGAGCATCTGGAACTCGTGAGCAAGAGCTGATCAGCAACGCTTCCGGCGCGCGGGCTTAAAACCCAGGATGCCGCGGAACTGGCTTTGCCAGGCCGCAGGCATCGCCCCCTGGGGGGGTGACGCCGAAGGCGGCGCGGGGGGAGCCTACACTTTGCGCATCAAGGTTGATTTCCCGAACAGGCTTTCGATCAGGTCCACCGCCAGCTCGGCGGTGCGGTTGCGCAGGTCGAGCGCGGGGTTGAGTTCCATCACGTCGAGCGAGGCCAGGCGGCCGGTGTCGGCGATCATTTCCATGCAGAGCTGGGCTTCGCGGTAGGTGGGGCCGCCGGGCACGGTGGTGCCGACGCCGGGGGCGATCTCCGGGTCGAGAAAATCGACGTCAAAACTCACGTGCAGGTGGGTCTGGTCGTCGATGCCCAGCAGGGCTTGCTCCATGGTCTGGCGCATGCCCATCTCGTCGATGTAGCGCATGTCGAACACCTCCAGCCCGGCCTGGTGCACAAAGCGCTTTTCGCCCGCGTCCACGCTGCGGATGCCGATTTGCCGCACCACGCTGGCGGGGATGGCAGGCGTGGTGCCGCCAATACCGGTGAGCGCGGCCGGTCCCATGCCGCACAGCAAGGCCACCGGCATGCCGTGGATGTTGCCGCTGGGCGTGAGTTCGGCGGTGTTGAAGTCGGCGTGGGCGTCGAGCCAGAGCACGCGCAGGGTTTTGCCGGTTTCGCGGCAGTGGCGCGCCACCGCGCTGATGGAGCCCAGCCCCAAGCAGTGGTCGCCACCCAGCACGATGGGCAGGCGCCCCAGCGCCAGTTCGGCGTGCACCGCAGCATGCAGGGCGGTATTCCAGGCCACCACTTGGTCCAGATGCCGGTGGCCGTTGACGGGCGGCAGCCAGGGGTTGGCCGGGCCGCTCAGATTGCCGCGGTCGGCCACCTGCAGGCCGTGGCTTTCCAGCACGGCCTGGATGCCCGCCACCCGCAGCGCCTCGGGGCCCATGGAGGCGCCGCGCGCGCCCGCGCCGATGTCGGTGGGAACGCCGATCAGGCTGACAAGGTGTTGCATGCTTGTATTGTGAAGCGAGTCGCCCGACTGACCGACAATCGGGCACCCGATCAACCCCCGCAGCGCGCTGCGGATTCACCGCCCTTGCCGTGCCAACTTTCTGGACCACCTGCGGTCACGACCGCCTTGAACGCAACGCCCGTGGCTGGCTGGTGCCGACCGACGCCTACTGGCGCCTGTGGCTGGAGCGCCCCGAACTCGCTGTGGTGCCAGAGTCCTGCGCCGGCGAACAAGCCCTGCACGCGGGCTTGATGGCCTCACCCGCGCGGGAAGTGACGGCCGCCGAGCTCGATGCCGTCGAGGACGCCGACGTGCGCGCCAACTTCCGCCTGTTTCTGGATTTTCGCGACGCGGTGCGGGCAGCGGGTTCCCTCGAAGCGGCCTACGCGGGTTTCTTCCGCGCCGGCGCGATCCAGGTGCCGCCGCTGTTTCTGGACCTGCTGGTGCAGGCCATCGTCTGCCACCTGCTGGTCGGCGACGACGATCCTTGGCACTGGCGCGCGGCCGAGCTGCTGTTCCGCCGCCAGCGGGTGAGCGTGCAGGACGGCCGTGTGCTGTGCGGCGACAGCGAGGTGCTCGACATGATGAGCGAGACCGGCGGTCTGGGCGACATGGGCCGCTTGCTCAAGCAGGGTGGCGCGGCCTTGCCGACGGTGCAGATGGAGGTGCTCGGGCCGGACAGCGCCGGGCGCTACCTGCAGAGCCGGGCGGGGGCTGGCCGCTACAGCTTTCTGCTCGACCTCACGCACGAGATTCAGCGCGAACTGCCCCACGGCCTGACGCTGACCATGAACCGCGCCGATTCGGGTCTGAAGGCGCTGGCCCGGGTGCTGGAGCGCTGGGTGCAGCACTTCCTGGGCGCGTCGGTGCAGATCCAGCCCGAGGCGCGCGTGCAAGACCCGTCGTGGCGCTGGCACCTGGGACTGGACGCCGAGTCCAGTCCCCTGCTGAACGACCTGTACCTGGGCCACGAGGTCGCACCCGAGCGCCTGCAGCGGCTGATCAGCCTGTTCCGGCTGCAGTTTGACGATCCGCAGCAGATGCGCTCCGATCTGCAGGGCAAGCCGGTCTACCTGGGGCTGGCCATGACGGCCGACGGCCTGCTCATGCTCAAGCCGCAGAACCTGCTGCTCAACCTGCCGCTGTCGGCGCCGGCCTGAGCGGGCTCATTCCATTTCCAAATCATCCTAGAAACCGCAGTTGGACCGGCCCGAGTGGGCTGCCCGGGAGTGGGCTGGCAAGGCGCGACGACGCAGCGGGCGCCTGCCCGCAAGGAGAAGCAACGCCGCCAGCGCGCTCCCGGGCAGCTCCATCGGGTCGGTAGCGCCCTCACCCAGCGGGTGCGCCTCTGCGTGGCCAGTTTCTTCAGTGTTCATGGGCATTTCCAGCGGATAGAGCGCGGT
>PNMN01000191.1 GCA_013823655.1 Comamonadaceae bacterium
CCCGGCAAGACCGGCGCCGCCTGCTGCAGGCCGGCTCGCTGGTGCTGCTGCTGGGCACGCACCACATTGCGCGCGGCGCCAGCGTGGTGGCGGTGCGCATCTGGCCGGCACAGGACTACACGCGCGTGACGATCGAGTCCGACGGCGCGCTGCGGGCACGCACCGTGAGCAGCGAGGCCACCCGCCTGGCGGTGGACATCGAGGGCATCGACCTGGTGGCCGGTCTGCGCGAACTCGTGGGCCAGCTCAGGAGCAGCGACCCGAACATCGCGGGCATCCGGATCACACCCGCCAGCAACCACCTGGTGCGCCTGACCATCGATCTGAAACAGGCGGTGCGGCCCCAGGTATTCCACCTGCAGCCGGTCGCTGCCTATCAGCACCGCCTGGTGTTTGATCTCTACCCGGTGCAGCAGGTGGACCCGCTGGAGCAGTTGGTGACCGAGCGCCTGAAAGAACTCGACGCCGCCAGCGAGCGCGCTGCGCGCTTGCTGGACCACGAGACCGGCCTGGCCGAGAGCACACCGAAGCCGCTGAACCCCACCCTGCCCGACGCGGCCGATCCGCTGGGCGCCCTGATCGCGCAGCGCGACCGGCCCCAGGCGCCCGCCCGGCCCGGCACCGGCCTGCCCAGCCCGACCGCCAGCGCCAGCCCCGCCGCCCGCCCCGGCACCGAGCGCGCTGGCGTGGGCGCCACCGTGGGCACCAACCCGGCGGGCGCCGGGCGTGGCACCGAGCGCCTGATCATCGTGGCGCTGGACCCGGGCCACGGCGGCGAAGACCCGGGCGCCATCGGCCCCGGCGGCACGCACGAAAAAGACGTGGTGCTGCAGGTGGCGCGAAAGCTGCGCGACCGCATCAACGCCACCCGCGTGAACGGCAGCCCGATGCGCGCCTTCATGACGCGCGATGCCGACTTCTTTGTGCCCCTGGGTGTGCGGGTGCAAAAGGCGCAGCGTGTCAAGGCCGACCTGTTCATCAGCATCCACGCCGACGCCTTCTTCACCCCCAAACCGCAGGGCGCGAGCGTGTTTGCGCTCAGCACCCAGGGCGCCAGCAGCGCCGCTGCGCGCTGGCTGGCGAACAAGGAAAACGCCGCCGATCTGGTGGGCGGCGTCAATGTGAAAACCAAGGACGCCACCGTGCAGCGCGCCCTGCTCGACATGAGCACCACCGCGCAGATCAAAGACAGCCTGAGGCTGGGCAGCGCCATGCTGAGCGAAGTCAGACGGGTCGGCAAGCTGCACAAGCCGCAGGTGGAGCAAGCCGGCTTTGCGGTGCTGAGGGCGCCCGACATCCCGAGCGTGCTGGTGGAAACGGCCTTCATCAGCAACCCGGACGAAGAGGCCCGGCTGCGCAGCGAGGACTTCCAGGACCGACTGACCGAGGCCTTGCTCAGGGGCATCGTCAGGTACTTCAGCCAGAACCCGCCGCTGGCGAGATCGCGAGCGCTTTGATCAGCCCCCCGCAGCGCGGGGGTGGCTTATGCCCGTGCCTTTTCGGCCCGTGCGGCGCGCCAGCCGCCGAAGATGGCGATCAGGCCGGGCACGATGATCAGCGCCCAGATGATGCTCGACAGGTTGGCCTGCACCCAGGGCAGGTTGCCGAAGAAATAGCCCGCCGTCGTCAGCCCGATCACCCAGAGCACGGCGCCGATCACGTTGTACAGGGTGAACTTGCTGCGGTTCATCTCGGCCACGCCGGCCACGAAGGGCGCGAAGGTGCGGATGAAGGGCATGAAGCGCGCGATGATGATGGTCACGCCGCCATAGCGCTCGTAGAAAAAGTGCGCCTGGTTGAAGGCGTTCTTGTTGAAGAAGCGCGAGTTTTCCCACTTGAACACCTTGGGACCGAAGTAGCGCCCGATCGTGTAGTTGGTCTGGTCGCCCAGAATGGCGGCCACCAGCATCAGGCCGGCCGCCAGCGACCAGTCCAGCAGCCCGGCGCCGCACAGCGCCCCGACGATGAACAGCAGCGAATCGCCCGGCAAGAAGGGCATGACGACGACACCGGTCTCGACGAAGATGATGAGGAACAGCAGCGCGTAGACCCAGGCGCCATAGGCCTGCACGAAGGCCTGCAGGTGCTCGTCCACGTTCAGGATGAAGTCGATCAGGAAGGCAATGATTTCCATGGGCGCGATTATCCGAGAGGGTCCATTGGGGTTTGGAGGGCAGGCGGATGCAGTGGCGAGGCAGTTTTGTTCCGACTGAGAAGCCCATGGCTTGCGCCATGGGTGCCGAAGAGGGGCAAAAATGGCCGCCAATGCGCCGCTTGCACCCAAACAGCACCGCAGGTGCGCCCAATGGACCCTCTCGGATTATCCACCGCGCCTACAATTTCCTTGTGACACTGCCCCACCCACCCGGCGCCTCCAGCCACCCCATCCGTCGCCCGATCCGGGCGCTGCCCGACGAACTCATCAGCCAGATCGCGGCCGGCGAGGTGGTCGAGCGGCCCGCTTCGGTGGTGCGCGAGCTGGTGGACAACGCGCTGGACGCTGGCGCCACCCAGATCACCGTGCGGCTGCAGGCCGGTGGCGTGCGGCTGATCAGCGTGGAGGACAACGGCTGGGGCATCCCGCGCGCCGAGCTGCCCACCGCACTCCAGCGCCACGCCACCAGCAAGATCGCCAGCCTGTCCGACCTGGAGTCGGTGGGCACCATGGGCTTTCGCGGCGAGGCGCTGGCCGCCATCTGCTCCATCGCCGAGGTGTCGATCCTGACCCGCGTGGACAGCGCTGCCGAGGCGCATGGCTGGCAGCTGGACGGTCGCAGCGGCGAACTGCAACCCACGGCGCGCAGCACCGGCACCACGGTGGAAGTGCGCGAACTGTTTTTTGCCACACCCGCGCGGCGCAAGTTCCTCAAGACCGACGCCACCGAACTGGCCCACTGCATCGAAGCGGTGCGCCGCCACGCGCTGGCCCGGCCCGAAGTGGGTTTTGCCATCTGGCACGAGGGCAAGCTGGTGGCGCAGTGGCGCGCCGTGGCGGCCAGCGGCATCGACGCGCTGCGCCAGCGCCTGGCCGATGTGCTGGGCGAAGACTTCGTTCAGCAGGCGGTGGCGGTGAGCTGGCCACTGGACGCGCCGGCCAACAGTGAAACCGGAGCGCAGCACCTGCGCGTGTGGGGCTTCGCCGGCCTGCCCGACGCGGCGCGCTCGCGCAGCGACTGGCAGTTCGCCTACGTGAACGGGCGCTTCGTGCGCGACAAGGTCATCACCCACGCGGCGCGCAGCGCCTACGAAGACGTGCTGCACGGCCACCGCCAGCCGGTGTATGCGCTGTACCTGCTGATCGACCCGGCGCGGGTGGACGTGAACGTGCACCCGACCAAGATCGAGGTGCGCTTTCGCGACGGCCGCGAGGTGCACCAGGCGGTGCGGCGTGCGGTGGAAGGGGCACTGGCCGCGCCGCGTTCGGCAGCCGCTGCGGCGGCACAGACCACGCGGGTGCCCGGTGAAGTCGATCATGAGCCCACGGCTCAGCACCATGCACCCACCTGGACAGCGCCCGACCGCCTGCCATCCCCCCTGGGCGGCGCTCAGAACACCTTGCCGCTTCAGCGCTACACCCCGCCCGACAGCGTTGGCCAGCGCGTGAGCGACCTCGGGGCCTTGTGGGGCCACGGCCCCGACCGGACAACGACCCGACCCCTGCCCACCGGCGACTGGCCGCTGGGCCAGGCCATCGCGCAGTTGCAGGGCGTCTACATCCTGGCCGAAAACACCCAGGGCCTGGTGGTGGTGGACATGCACGCCGCGCACGAGCGCATCGTCTACGAACGCCTCAAGCAGCAACTGGATGGCGAACAGATCGCCAGCCAGCCGCTGCTGATTCCGGCCACGTTTGCCGCCACGCCCGAAGAAGTGGCGACCGCCGAAAACAGCGGCGTGGTGCTCGCCATGCTGGGCCTGGAGGTGGTGCCGTTCTCACCCAAGACGCTGGCGGTGCGTGCCGTGCCCAGCACGCTGGCCCAGGGCGACCCGGTGGAACTCGCGCGCAGCGTGCTGGCCGAACTCGGCCAGCACGACGCCAGCACCGTGGTGCAGCGCGCCCGCAACGAGCTGCTGGCCACCATGGCCTGCCACGGCGCGGTGCGCGCCAACCGGCGCCTGACGCTGGACGAGATGAACGCCCTGCTGCGCCAGATGGAAGTGACCGAGCGCAGCGACCAGTGCAACCACGGTCGCCCGACCTGGCGCCAGCTGGGCATGAAAGACCTCGACACGCTGTTCTTGCGCGGTCGCTGATCCACCCGCACCAAGCTCGGGCAGAACAGAGGGAAAACCCGCAGACAACCCATCTTCACACGCACCATTAACAAACCACAAGCACCATTCATGTGCCTACCGGATCGTGAAATGCCGGTTTCGCATAATGTCATGCACTTTTTTGGAGCATGACACGCATGAAATACGCATCGGTTCACGATTTTCTCTCGCACGTCCAGGCCCGCAATCCGGGCCAGCCGGAGTTCCTGCAAGCCGTCACCGAGGTGATGGAAAGCCTCTGGCCCTTCATCGCCACCCACCCCAAATACGCCGAACAGGGTCTGCTGGACCGCCTGGTCGAACCCGAGCGCGTGCTCATGTTCCGCGTCTCGTGGGTGGACGACCACGGCCAGGTCCACGTCAACCGCGGCTACCGCATCCAGCACAGCATGGCCATCGGCCCCTACAAGGGCGGCATCCGCTTCCACCCCTCGGTGACGCTGTCGGTGCTCAAGTTCCTGGCCTTCGAGCAGACCTTCAAAAACGCCCTGACCACCCTGCCCATGGGCGGCGGCAAGGGCGGCTCGGACTTCGACCCCAAGGGCAAAAGCCCGTCCGAGGTGATGCGCTTTTGCCAGGCTTTCGTGCAGGAGCTGTTCCGCCACGTGGGCCCCGACACCGACGTGCCGGCGGGCGACATCGGCGTCGGCGGCCGCGAGGTCGGCTACATGGCCGGCATGTACAAAAAGCTGGCCAACAGCGCGGCCAGCGTGTTCACCGGCAAGGGCCTGAGTTTCGGCGGCTCGCTGATCCGCCCCGAAGCCACCGGCTACGGCACGGTGTACTTCGCCGACGAAATGCTCAAGACCCGCGGCAAGTCCTTCCAGGGCCTGCGCGTGTCGGTGTCCGGCTCGGGCAACGTGGCGCAGTACGCGGTCGAGAAGGCCATGGCGCTGGGCGCCAAGGTGATCACGGTGTCCGACTCCAGCGGCACCATCGTGGACGAGGACGGCTTCACGACCGAGAAGCTGGCCATCCTGATGGACGTGAAAAACCACCACTACGGTCGCGTCAGCGACTACGCCGCCCGCACCGGCGTGAAATTCGAGCCGGGCCAGCGCCCCTGGCATGTGCCGGTGGACGTGGCCCTGCCCTGCGCGACGCAGAACGAGCTGGATGAAGCCGATGCCCGCACGTTGATCCAGAACGGCGTGATCTGCGTCGCCGAAGGCGCCAACATGCCCTCGACCATCGAGGCCGCCAAGGCCTTTGAAGCGGCGGGCGTGCTGTACGCGCCGGGCAAGGCGTCCAACGCCGGCGGTGTGGCCACCTCGGGCCTGGAGATGAGCCAGAACGCCATGCGCCTGAGCTGGACGCGCGAGGAAGTGGACGCGCGCCTGCTGCAGATCATGCAGGGCATCCACGCCGCCTGCGTCAAGCACGGCCAGCGTGCCGATGGGTCGGTGAGCTACAT
>PNMN01000192.1 GCA_013823655.1 Comamonadaceae bacterium
ATGCGGCGATGAAATTCGATCAGCTCGTCCGCGCCGCGCGCCACCGCCGTCTGCCCGGCCACCGGAAACCCCCAGGCCTTGAGCCGCATCAGCAGTTCAAAGTGGGTGTCGAACGAAGGGCCGCCCTGCTCCACCGGTGTGATCTGGCCCAAACCGTAAGCGAAGAAGCTCAGCGGGCGCTGGGCCGCGATGCCCGAGTCCAGCTGGCGCACCGCGCCGGCCGCTGCGTTGCGCGGGTTGACGAAGGTTTTTTCGCCTTTGGCACCGGCAGCGATCCTGGCGCGTTGCCGCTCGTTCAGGGCATCGAAGTCATCGCGCCGCATGTAGACCTCGCCGCGCACTTCGAGCACCGGTGGGGCGTCGGCGGGCAGGCGAAGGGGCACTTGCCCGATGGTCCGGATGTTGTTCGTCACGTCTTCACCGACTTCGCCATCGCCGCGCGTGGCGGCCTGCACCAGCAAGCCGTTTTCATAGCGCAGGCTCATGGCCAGGCCGTCGAACTTGAGTTCGGCCACGTATTCGAGGGGCGCGTCGCCCTCGGTCAGCCCCAGCGCGCGGCGCACGCGGGTGTCGAAATTGCGCGCGCCGCTGGGCTCGGTGTCGGTCTCGGTGTTGATCGACAGCATGGGCACGGCATGGCGCACCGGCGTGAAGCCGTCCAGCACGGTGCCGATCACGCGCTGCGTGGGTGAGTCGGGCGTCAGCAGCTCGGGATGCGCCGCCTCCAGCGCCTGCAGCTCGCGGAACAGCCGGTCGTACTCGGCGTCCGGGATCTCGGGGGCGTCGAGCGTGTAATAGCAATGGGCGTGGTGGTGCAGCAGCGCGCGCAGCTCGGCGGCACGGTCGGCGGGCGATGGTTCAGACGAAAACAGATCAGGAGTGCTCATGCAACGAGAGAGGTGAATTCAACCCGGAACGCCGCGGAACCGGCTTTGCCGGGCCGCCAGCGTTGCCCCTTGGGGGGTCGCGCGCAGCGCGGCAGGGGGGGTCAACTGAACAGTCGTCGCGCCTGTGCGGAGCCGGCCGCCAGGTCGTGGCTGTCCAGCGCGTCGTACAGGCCTTCCAGGTCGGCGCCGATGGCGTCCATGGTGTCGGTGGAGAGCGGCTGCCCGGCGTCGTCGGTGATCACGCCGTCCATGGCGTCGGCCAGCGCGGCGGCGGCCTGGCGCATGCGCACGAAGGGCTGCTCGCTGCGTGGCACATGGGTCACTTCCAGCGACAGGGCGATGTCGCGCAGCGCACTTTGCTCGGGGTCTTCGGCCATGGCGGCCTGCGGGTCGAAGCTCAGGCTGAGGATCGGTGCCTGGCCCGCCACGCTGCCGGGCAGCACCATGCGGCCGGGCAGCACACCGGCCACAAAGCCGAGTTGTGCCGCGTGCTGCGCCACATAGCCCGGGCTCCAGGCGGCGCGGCGCGCGCGCAGGGTGAAGCCGAGCTGGGCATCGTGGCCGCTGGCAAAAGCGTCAAGCTCGCGGGCGCGCGCCACTTCGGCGCGCATGTCGGGGAAATCGGGCGCGGCGCCCACCGCGTCGGCCAAGGCCTGGGCCTTGACCACGAACTCGGAGAACTCGATGTCGTTGAGCGCACCGGAGCGGTTGGCGAGCTGAACCCCGGCCTGCAATGCGTGGTAGCGCTGGCCCGGGCGCGGGCTCTCCCACTCGCCGGTGCTTTCGCTCTGCGCTTCCACCGCAAACGGCTTGCTGCCCACCCGGCGCGTACCGGGCAAGGCGGCGAGCAAGGCGTCGCCCGAGACCGGGCCTTCCAGCAGCAGCGGCGTGATGACGTCGATCAGCGCGTCCAGGCCGGGTTTTTTGTCGGGCGGATTGACCACGTTGCTCAGCGTCACCGGCACCACGCTCGGCGCACGCGGCAGGGCGGGTTCGGCGAGATCGCCATCCGAAAGGATGTCGCCCAGCACCGGCTCGATGCGTTCGGCACCGCCACGTGGCTCGGTGCCACCGGGCAGCGTATCGCGCAAGACGCGGCTTTCGGGCAATGCGCCTCCCTGCGGGCTGCGTTCGCTGGCGGTGCGCGGTGCGCTGCGGCGGGTGAGCCAGGCGTTGTAGGCGACCACGCCCGCCAGCACGAGGCCGCCGATGATGGCCAGACTGATTTGCAGTGTGCTCATGGAAATACCTTCGTGCTGCGCACTGCGGTGCGAGCTGGCTTGGGGCGGCCCGGCGCTGTGCTCATGTGGGCTCGTGTAGGTGATCAGATGGGTTCGAGCATGCCGGCGGCGGACTCCATGTCCACCGCCACGATGCGCGACACGCCCTGCTCCTGCATGGTCACGCCAATCAGTTGCTCGGCCATTTCCATGGCGATCTTGTTGTGACTGATGAACAGGAATTGCGTTCCCTGCTTGCTCATGCTGGTCACCAGGCGCGCATAGCGCTCGGTGTTGGCGTCGTCCAGCGGCGCGTCCACCTCGTCGAGCAAACAGAACGGTGCCGGGTTGAGCTGGAAGATGGCGAACACCAGGGCGATGGCGGTGAGCGCCTTCTCACCACCCGAGAGCAGGTGGATGGTCTGGTTCTTCTTGCCGGGCGGCTGCGCCAGCACCTGCACCCCGGCGTCCAGGATTTCTTCGCCGGTCATCACCAGCCGGGCATTGCCGCCGCCGAACAGCTCGGGGAACATGCGACCGAAGTGCTCGTTGACGGTGTTGAAGGTGCTGCCCAGCAGGTCGCGCGTTTCGGCGTCGATCTTCCGAATAGCGTCCTCCAGCGTGTTCATGGCCTCGGTCAGGTCGGCGGTCTGGGCGTCGAGGAAGGTCTTGCGCTCGCGCGCGGCGCTCAGCTCGTCGAGCGCCGCCAGGTTGACCGCCCCCAGCGACTGGATTTCGCGGTGGAGGCGGTCGATCTCGCCCTGCAGGCCGGTCAGGCGCACATTGCCTTCGGTGAGGCTCTGGGCCACCGCGGCCAGGTCGGCTTGCGCCTCTCCGAGCTGCTGGCTGTACTGCTCCACCCCCAGGCGCGCGGCCTGTTCCTTGAGCTGGAATTCGGTGATGCGCTGGCGCAGCGGATCGAGTTCGCGCTCCAGCTTCAGGCGGTGCTCGTCGCTGGCGCGCAGCTGGGCGGTGAGCTCGTCGTACTGGCTGCGCTGGGCGCCCAGCGCCTGCTCGCGTTCCAGCTTCACGGCCAGCACGTTCTGCAACCCGGCTTCGGCTGCGGCGGCGCTCAGGCGCGACAGCTCTTCAACGGCGCGCTGCTCTTCATCGGCCAGCGATTTCTCCTGCGCGGCGGCGGTTTCCAGCGAGCGTTGCAGTTCGCCCTGACGGGCCTGCAGGCTGCGCAACGCGAACGCGGCTTCCTGCGCGTTGCGCTCCAGTGAGCGCTGCTGTTCGCGCGCGGCGTTCAGCTTGCGTTCGGCCTCGATCACCTGGTCATCCAGCTGGGCGTGGCGCTCCTGGCTGTCGGCGAGCTGCATGTCCAGTTCTTCGAAGCGGGCCTCGGCGGTCACGCGGCGCTCCTGCAGGTCGTCCAGCTGGGCATCGACCTCGGCCAGGTCGGTGGCGATCTGTTCGCTGCGCGCGCGGGTCTGTTCGGCCAGCTGCGTCAGGCGCAGGGCTTCCACCTGCAGTTCGTGCGCCTTGCCACGGGTCTCAGCGCCTTCGCGGCGCGCGCTCACCAGCCGTTGCGAGGCTTCGCTGTAGGCGGCTTCAGCGCGGACCAGCGTGGTGCGGGTCTGCTCGGCCATCAGCGCCTGGGCCTTGAGCTGCTTTTCCAGCTGTTCGATTTCCTGCGCGCGCGCCAGCAGCCCGGCCTGCTCGCTGTCGGGCGCGTAGAAGCTGACACTGTGCGCGCTGACCGCGTGGCCACTGGGCACAAAAATCACCTCGCCGGCCTGCAGCTGGCCGCGCTGGGCCATGGCTTCGTCCAGGCTGACGGCGGTCAGGCAGCCCTGCAGCCAGTCGGCCAGCAGGGCTTTCTGCCCGGCGTCGTTCAGGCGCAACCAGTCGGCCAGGGGCTTGAGGCCGCTGCGGCTGGCGCTGCCCGACGCTGCACTGGTTGGGCTGTAGAAAGCCAGTTTGGCGGGCGGCGCGTCGTTGCCAAAGGCGCGCACCATCTCCAGCCGCGACACTTCGAGCGCACCCAGTCGCTCGCGCAAGGCGGCTTCGAGCGCGTTTTCCCAGCCGGTCTCGATGTGGATGCGGCTCCACAGGCCTTGCAGCCCATCTAGCCCGTGCTTGACCAGCCAGGGCTTCAGCTTGCCGTCGGTCTTGACCTTGTCCTGCAGCGCCTTGAGGGCCTCCATGCGCGCCGACAGGTCGGCCTGTTTGGACAATTCCTGGTTCACCGCCCGCTGGGCATCGCGCCGCTGTTCGTCGAGCTGGGGCACGCTGTCTTGCAACTCGTGCAACACAGCCTCGGCGACGTCGGCGGCTTCCTGCGCCACGGTCAGCAGGCTCTGGGCGTTGAGCAGGCGCGCTTCGTCGGGCGCGGCCAGGGCGTTGCGGTCGGTCGCCAGTCGCTCGCGGCGCTGGTTCAGCTGGCGGCTCTGTTCTTCGATGTTGCGCTGCTCGGCCGCCAGCACCTGGATCTGCTGCTGCACCTGGGTGACGCTGCCGCGCTGCTGATTGGCGGTGTTCTGCGCGGCGCGCAGGGCGTCTTCCAGGGTCGGCAGCGCACCGGCCTGCTCTTCGCCCTGCGCGGCCAGCAGCACCGACTTTTCCTCGGCCTCCAGCACGGCTGCGGCCAGTTGCTCCAGTTCCACGCCGGCGTCCTGGCTGCGGGTGGTCCAGGAGGCGATCTGTTCTTTCAGCTGCACCAGACGCTGCTCGACGCGGCTGCGGCCTTCCACCACGAAGCGGATCTCGGCTTCCAGCTTGCCCACCTCGGCACTGGCTTCGTACAGCCTGCCCTGCGCCTGGTTGACCTGGTCGCCCGCAGCGTAGTGGGCCTGGCGGATGGTTTCCAGCTCGGCTTCGACCCGGCGCAGGTCGGCGGTGCGCGACTCCAGGTCGTTCAGCGCCTGCGCGGCGTCGGTCTTGACCCTGATCTGCTCGGCCTCGGCCTCGCTGCGCTTCAAGAACCACAGCTGGTGCTGCTTGAGCGTGGCGCCGACCTGCAAGGTGTTGTAGCGCGCGGCCACCTCGGCCTGCTTCTCCAGCTTGTCGAGGTTGGCGTTGAGTTCGCGCAGGATGTCTTCGACCCGGGTCAGGTTCTCCCGGGTGTCGGTGAGGCGGTGGGCGGTTTCGCGGCGCCGTTCCTTGTACTTGGAGACACCCGCGGCTTCTTCCAGAAAGAGGCGCAGCTCTTCGGGCTTGCTCTCGATGATGCGGCTGATGGTGCCCTGGCCGATGATGGCGTAGGCGCGCGGACCCAGGCCGGTGCCCAGGAACACGTCCTGCACGTCGCGGCGGCGCACCGGCTGGTTGTTGATGTAGTAGCTGCTGGTGCCGTCGCGTGTGAGCACGCGCTTGACCGCGATCTCGGTGAACTGGCCCCACTGGCCGCCGGCCCGGTGGTCGGCGTTGTCGAACACCAGCTCCACGCTGGAGCGGCTGGCCGGCTTGCGGTGGTTGGTGCCGTTGAAGATCACGTCCTGCATGGACTCGCCGCGCAGCTCGGACGCCTTGCTCTCGCCCAGCACCCAGCGCACCGCGTCCATGATGTTGGACTTGCCGCAGCCGTTGGGACCGACCACGCCCACCAGCTGCCCGGGCAGC
>PNMN01000193.1 GCA_013823655.1 Comamonadaceae bacterium
TTGGTCAGCAGGTGGATGAAGCCGACCTCGTCGAACACCGCGCGCTGGTTGAACGGATCGGGGCCGAGGAAGCCGTCGATGTTGCCCGCGCGCAGGTTGGCCACCATCTCGGCCGGCGGGATCACGCGCAGTTGCACATCGGTGTCGGGGTTGATGCCGTTCTCGGCCAGGTAGTAGCGCAACAAAAAGTTGTGGATCGAGTAGTCGAACGGGATGCCGAACTTGAAGCCCTTCCAGTTCTTCGGGTCGCGGTTGTCCTTGTGCTTGAGGCTCAGGGTGATGGCCTGGCCGTTGATGTTCTGGATCGTGGCCACGTTCATCGGCGTGGCGTTGCTGCCCAGTCCCATGCTGATGGCCAGCGGCATGGGCGAGAGGAAGTGCGAGGCGTCGTATTCCTTGTTGATCATCTTGTCGCGCACCAGCGCCCAGCCCGCGGTCTTGGTGACTTCGACCTTCAGGCCCTGCTTTTCATAGAAGCCCAGCGGGTGCGCCATGATCAGCGGCGTGGCGCAGGTGATCGGGATGAAACCGATCTTGAGGTTGGTCTTCTCCAGCGGGCCTTTTTCCTGAGCCATGGCCTGCAGGCTGGCCACCGGCAGCACGCTGGCAATGGCCGCCATGGCGGTGCCCTTGCCGACCGCGCGCAGGAACCTGCGGCGCTCTTCGTCGTGCGGGAAGATCGCCTTGACCAGCGTGGCTTCGATGAACTCGTTGCTGTAGGCCTCGAATTCGGCGGTTTCGCTGCGGCGGCGCAGCTCGATGGCCGCGCTGTCGGCGGCCACCTCGGCGTGGTGGTCGGCCAGCGTGTGGTCGCGGCCACAGCTGCACTTCATCATGAGCGGACGGTCGGCGTCGTAGGGATCGAAGAATTCGGACATGGTGCGCACCTCGTGGGTTGAAGGACGCGGTGGGCATTGCAAGCAGCGGGCCAGTGCGGAGGCTTGGCTGCGGTTTTTCACCCCGCCACCGCATTTAGACGACGCCCCACCGATGCCGTGTAGGGCCAGCCCTACAAACCCGGGCGTTTCGGTGCCGGTCAGCCGCCGTTCAGCCGCCGGTTTTGGCGCGCGCGTGGCGCTCGGCGTACAGCGCCAGCTCGACGTCGTTCTTGGTGCCGGTCTTTTCGAGAATGCGCGCACGGTAAGTGCTCACCGTGTTGGGCGCCAGACCCAGCTGCGCACCAATTTCGCTCACGGTCTGGCCCTGGGTCAGCAGGCGGTAGACCTGGTGCTCGCGGTGCGACAGCGCCTCCGGCCCGGCCTGCGCGCTGCCCTGCCCGACCGCAGTGGCCAGCGCCTCGGCGGTGCTGGGCGTGAGGAACACGCCACCCGCGGCCACCTTGCGCACCGCCGCCAGCATGTCGTCCGGGTCGGCGCTCTTGTTCAGGTAGCCGCTGGCACCGAGCTTGATGCAGCGCACCGCGTACTGCTTTTCGGGGTAGGTGCTGAGCATCAGCACCGGCAGTTTCGGGTGTTCGCGCTTGAGGGTCTGCAACACATCGAGCCCGTCGATGCCGGGCAAGGCGATGTCGAGCAGCACCAGGTCCAGCCCCGCGCCCGGACCCGTCTGGCTCTGCAATGCGGCCACCTGCGCCAGCACCTCGGGGCCGGTCTGCGCCTCGGCCACCACCTGCACATCGGGCGCATCGGCCAGGATTTGCTTGAGGCCTTCACGCACGATGCGGTGGTCGTCACCGATCAGCACGCGCAGGGTGTCGGTGGACACGGCGTTCACTGGCCTAGCCCCTGTGCAGGCAAGCGCAGGCGCAGCCGCATCTGTGTGCCCGCCCCCGGCGCGCTGGCGATGTCGATGCGGCCACCAAAGTGCCGCGCCCGCTCGCGCATGCCCATCACGCCGTAGGCATCGGCGGCTTCAAACGCCTGGGCTGGCGCGCCGATGCCGTCGTCCTGCACCACCAGCACCAGCTCCCCGGCCTCCACGGCAATCACCACCCGCAGGTGCCGCGCCCGCGCGTGCCGCCCGACGTTGCTCAGCATTTCCTGGAAGATGCGGAACACCGCCATGGCCATGGGCTCGGGCAGCTCGGGCCCGTCGCCCTCCGGGCCCAGCGCCATGCACCAATCGAGTGCCAGCTCGGCCGACTGCACGAACTCTTGCGCCTGCCATTCCAGCGCCGCCCACAGGCCCTGGTGGTCCAGGATGCTGGGGCGCAGGTCGGTGATGATGCGGCCCACGTTGTCGACCGCGTTCTCGATCAGACGGCTCATGTTCTGGCATTTGCAGCGCATGCGGCTGCGCATGTCTTCGGCCGCCTCCGGGCTGCGCCGGGTCTGTTCGGACAGGCGCTTGTCCATCCAGTTGACGTCCATCTTCAGCGCCACCAGCAGGCTGCCGAGTTCGTCGTGCACCTCGCGGGCGATGCGGGTGCGTTCGTCCTCGCGCACGGTTTCAGACCAGGCCGCCAGTTCCCGCACCTGTTTGAGTGCGGTGGCCAGTGCAAGCGTGCGCTCACCCACGCGCTCTTCAAGCTCGTTTTTGGCGCGCTGCAGCGCATCGGCCGCGCGCTTGCGCTCGGTGATGTCCACAAACGTGACCACCGCGCCGCGCACCTGCCCGTCTTCCACGATCGGGTGGCTGGAATACTCCACCGGGAAGCTGCTGCCGTCGCGGCGCCAGAACACCTCGCTGTCGATCCGGCACGGCAGGCCCTGGCGGAAGGCATTGAAGATCGGGCAGGCCTGTTCCGGGTAGGGCGTGCCGTCGGCCCGGGCGTGGTGGGTGATGTCGTGCATGTTCAGCCCGATCAGCTCCCCCGGGGCGTAGCCGATCAGCTGCGCGCCGGCCGGGTTGATGAACACACAGGCGCCGTCCAGATCCACGCCGTAGATGCCCTCGCCGGTCGAGGCCAGCAGCAAAGCCAGCGGGTCGCGCCAGGCTTCGGCCGGCGGGGCGCTGGGCGGTTCCAGGCGGGCGGGGACATCGATGCGCATGGTGGCCTCCCAAGCAATCGATGTGCCACGGGGGTGCAATCCGCCGCCAAGCTCACTGGAATACCTTCGCCCTGCGGGCTGCGGTGCGAGCTGGCTTGGGGCGGCCCGGCGCCGAGCTCACTGGAATACCTTCGCCCTGCGGGCTGCGGTGCGAGCTGGCTTGGGGCGGCCCGGCGCTGCGCTCACCGGAATACCTTCGCCCTGCGGGCTGCGGTGCGAGCTGGCTTGGGGCGGCCCGGCGCTGCGCTCACTGGAATACCTTCGCCCTGCGGGCTGCGGTGCGAGCTGGCTGGGGGCGGCCCGGCGCCGAGCTCATGACCGCCGCTGCAGCTGCTTGGTCAGGTGTTGGGTGCCGTCTTGCTGCTCCAGATCATGGTGATGACCAGGATGCCCAGCACCACGCCCAGCGACACCGCCACCGGGATCTTGAAGATGTCGATCAGCATCATCTTGGTCCCGATGAACACCAGAATCACCGCCAGACCGTAGTTGAGCAGGTGAAAGCGACTCGCAGCTGCCTGCAACAGAAAGAACATGGCGCGCAGACCCAGGATGGCGAACACGTTGCTGGTCAGCACAATGAACGGGTCCTTGGTGATGGCGAAGATGGCCGGGATCGAGTCCACCGCAAAGATCACGTCGGTCAGGGCGACCATGGCGATCACCATCAGCAGCGGCGTGGCGATCTTCTTGCCGTTTTCGATGGTGAAAAACTTCTCACCGTCGTATGCCTTGCTCACCGGCATGAGTCGGCGCAGCAGTTTGAGCGCCGGGTTGTCGTCGAGGTCCGACTCCTTGTCGGCGGCCCACCACATTTTCAAGCCGGTCAGGATCAGGAAGGCGCCGAAGACGTACAGGATCCAGTGGAACTGGTCCAGCAGCCAGGCCCCTACCAGGATCATGATGGTGCGCAGCACGATGGCGCCCAGAATGCCAATCATCAGCACCCGTTTCTGGTACGCCGGCGGCACCGCGAAGTAGGTGAAGATCAAGAGAAAGACGAAGATGTTGTCCACCGCCAGGCTCTTCTCGATCAGGTAGCCGGTCAGGAATTCCAGTGCCTTCTCGTTGGCGATGGCGGTCGATCCGGTGATGTCCTTGATCGCCCACCAGAACAGGACGTTGAAGACCAGGCTCACCGCCACCCAGGCCAGCGACCAGTGGAGCGCTTCCTTGACGCCCACCGCATGGGCACCCTGCTGCTTGAGCACGACGAAATCGACGAAAAGCGCCGCCAGCACGACGCTGACGAACACCAGCCAGAGCCACAGGGGCGCGATGGTTTCCATAAAGATACTTTGAAGGATGGAGAAGAGGGATGAGCACCCTCCAAGGACGGACCGGAGCCAGACAGGGTGTCCGGCCCGCAGTTTCCGGCGGCCTGCTCGCCATCGGGCGGGCCGCCCACCGGCAGAAACCCCACCCGCCGCAGCCTGATGCGGCATCAGGTGGCGGGTTGGTTGCTCCCCTTGATGGGAGGGGCGATTGTGGGGGTAGAAGCGCCGCCTTGCAAGTCGAAAATAGCTCAGAAAAAACCTGAAGGTCGTCGCAACAGCGGCGCGAACGCATCGCTGCGCCATCCTGCTCGGCCTCGTCCCGTCCCGTCCCGGTTGATCACCACCCTGGCGACGATCAGCCCACCCCCCCATTCGGCCTGGTGCCGCCGCAGGGCCTATCATGGCCAGGCCCTTGCGACCACCGCCCGACATGCCCTTGCCCGAATTCGTCGCCACGCTCTACCCCTGGGTCCGCCCGGCCCACATCGGCCTGGTGTGCATCAGCGTGGCGCTGTTTGCCGCGCGCGGCCTGGGTGTGCTGGCGGGTCGGGACTGGCCCATGACCGCCTGGGCGCGCCACGGCAGCGCGCTGATTGACACCGCCCTGCTCGCCACCGGCGCCACGCTGTGGTGGCTGCTGCGGCTCAACCCGTTGCAGGGAGACGGCTGGCTGGGCCTGAAGCTGCTGCTGCTGGTGTTCTACATCGGGCTCGGTTCGCTGGCGCTCAAGCGCGCGTCCACGCGGGCGGGCAAAGCCGGGTTCTTCGCGGCGGCGCTGGCTTGCGTCGGCTTCATGGCCAGCATCGCGGTGGCGCGCCATCCGCTGGGTGGGCTGGCCCCTTGAGCGAAACGCGTGACCCACCTCCGGCGGTGCAGCTGCACGCCTCGCGCACGGTGCGCATCCTGCTGTGGCTGGTCGGCTCGGTGTCGCTGGTCCTCGGCTTGATCGGCGTGGTGCTGCCGGGCCTGCCGACCACGCCTTTCGTGCTGCTGGCCACCGCCTGCTACGCCAAGGCCTCGCCACGCCTGCACGCCGGGCTGCTCAATCACCGGCTCACCGGCCCGATGCTGCGCGACTGGGAGCGACACCGCAACCTGACCCGCCGCACCAAGACCATCGCCGTGGTCTCGATGCTGGTGATGGTGAGCTTCTCGATCTGGAGCTTCCGTGATCGCCTGATCGTCCAGGCCGCGCTGGTGGTGCTGGGCGCCGTGGGCGCCTGGGTCGTGCTGCGCATACCCACCCGACGTCACTGATCAGGTGCGATCTTTCCGGAGCGCGTGCCTGATCGGGGATGCGGTGGAACCGCCCTTCGACCCTTCGTCAAGCTCAGGACAGGCCAAGCTCAGGCCGGGCCACTCGCATCGCCCCCTGGGGGGTGACGCCGCAGGCGGCGCGGGGGGAACCTTACCCCGCACGCCGC
>PNMN01000194.1 GCA_013823655.1 Comamonadaceae bacterium
ATGCGCCAGCAGTCCCAGGTGCTCAAGGCCTTTCTGCTGAAGAACCTGTACCGCCACCCGCAGGTGGTGGAGACCACGGGCCGTGCGCGCCAGGTGGTCACGGAGCTGTTTGCGCTGTACCTGGCGCGCCCACAGGAGCTGCCCGAAGCGCACGGCCGCCATCCGCAACGGG
Source organism: Comamonadaceae bacterium (assembly GCA_013823655.1). Lineage (GTDB taxonomy): Bacteria > Pseudomonadota > Gammaproteobacteria > Burkholderiales > Burkholderiaceae_C > Hydrogenophaga. Next base: position 173 of record PNMN01000194.1, read on the forward strand.
CGCGCGCCGTGGCCGACTACATCGCCGGCATGACCGACCGCTTCGCCATCCGGGAACACCAGCGCCTGAGCGGCTCGGTGCTGTTTCCCTGAGAAAATCGGGGTCAGATTCCAATTAACCCTGCTTCCCCAGCACCCCATGGCACGCCTTCCCCGACTGACCGTACCCGGCTATCCGCACCACGTGATCCAGCGCGGCAACAACCGCCAGCCCATTTTCGCCTCGGACAGCGACCGCCAGCGGCTGCTGGCCTTGCTGGCCGAATACGCGGTTGAATTCGGTGTGGCGATCCATGCCTACGTGCTGATGGGCAATCACTTCCACCTGCTCGCAACCCCCTCAACCACCGAAGGCCTGCCCAGGATGATGCAGGCGGTGGGGCGCCGCTATGTGCGCTACTTCAACGACCGCCAGGGCCGCAGCGGCACGCTGTGGGAAGGGCGCTACCGCTCCACCTTGATCGAGACCGAGCGCTACCTGCTGGTGTGCATGGCCTACATCGATCTCAACCCGGTGCGGGCGGGCATGGTCGCGCAGGCGCGGGACTTTCCGTGGTCCAGCCACGGTCATTACATCGGTCAGCGGCAGGACAGGCTGATCACGCCCCACCCCTTGGTCTGGACCCTGGGAAACACCCCTTTTGCCCGGGAGGCGGCGTACGCCGACATGGTGCACGCCGGGGTGGGTGCGGCGCAGCAGGCGGCGTTGACCGACGCTGCCCTGCGGGGATGGGCCCTGGGTGGCCCCGAATTCGTGGCGGAACTGCAAAAGCAGACCGATAGACGCCCCAGCCAGATGCGGGCTGGTCGGCCTTTTTCGCGGGTTGAACCCGGCGCTTGAAAAATGATCAGCAGGATGGTGAAAGCCATGGGGTTGTGGCTGTGCCCGCTTTGATATGTCCCCAATTAGCGTGAAAGAAATTTTTTTGTGAATTAATTGGAATCTGACCCCGATTGTTTGACTTGGCATTTTTGCTGCAATGCACTAAGCTTCGCAGCCCGCGAATTTGAAGGAAGCGTCATGACCACGGCAGCCGAACAGCAGCAACTCCAGCAACAGGGTCTGTACGACCCGGCCCACGAACACGATGCCTGTGGCGTCGGTTTCGTCGCCCACATCAAGGGCGAAAAGAGCCATGCCATCGTGCAGCAGGGTCTGAAGATCCTGGAGAACCTGGACCACCGGGGTGCGGTGGGTGCCGATGCGCTGATGGGCGACGGCGCCGGCATCCTGATCCAGCTGCCCGATGCGCTGTACCGCGAAGAGATGGCCCGGGCCGGTCAGGCCCCGGGCGGGTCGGTGGGCGTGACCCTGCCGGCGCCCGGCGAATACGGCGTGGGCATGATCTTCATGCCCAAGGAACACGCTTCGCGCCTGGCCTGCGAGCAGGAGATGGAGCGCGCCATCGCCGCCGAAGGCCAGGTGCTGCTGGGCTGGCGCGATGTGCCGGTGAACAGGGACATGCCGATGTCGCCCACGGTGCGCAAGAAGGAGCCGATCCTGCGCCAGGTCTTCATCGGCCGCGGCAACGACGTGATCGTGCAGGACGCGCTGGAGCGCAAGCTGTACGTGATCCGCAAGACCGCCAGTGCCAACATCCAGGCGCTGGGGCTCAAGCACAGCAAAGAGTATTACGTGGTGAGCATGAGCAGCCGCACGGTGATCTACAAGGGCCTGCTGCTGGCCGATCAGGTGGGCACTTACTACAAGGACTTGCAAGACACCCGCTGCGTCTCGGCCCTGGGCCTGGTGCACCAGCGCTTCTCCACCAACACCTTCCCCGAGTGGCCGCTGGCCCACCCGTACCGCTACGTCGCGCACAACGGCGAGATCAACACCGTCAAGGGCAACTACAACTGGATGAAGGCACGCGAAGGCGTGATGTCTTCGCCGGTGCTGGGTGCCGACTTGCACAAGCTGTACCCGATCAGCTTCGCCGGGCAGTCCGACACCGCCACCTTCGACAACTGCCTCGAGCTGCTGACCATGGCGGGCTACCCGCTGGCGCAGGCCGTGATGATGATGATCCCCGAGCCCTGGGAGCAGCACACCACCATGGACGAGCGCCGCCGGGCTTTCTACGAATACCACGCGGCGATGATGGAGCCGTGGGACGGCCCGGCTTCCATCGTGTTCACCGATGGCCGCCAGATCGGCGCCACGCTGGACCGCAACGGCCTGCGCCCGTCGCGCTACTGCATCACCGACGACGACATGGTCATCATGGGTTCCGAGTCGGGCGTGCTGCCGGTGCCGGAAAACAAGATCGTGCGCAAGTGGCGCCTGCAGCCCGGCAAGATGTTCCTGATCGATCTGGAGCAGGGCCGCATGATCGACGACGAGGAGCTCAAAGCCAACCTCGCCAACACCAAGCCCTACAAGCAGTGGATCGACAACCTGCGCATCCGCCTGGACGACGTGGAAACGCCGGTCGCGGGTGAGGCCGCGCAAGAACTGCCGATCAGCCAGACCGAGCCGCAGTCCACCGGCAGCGAGCGCGTCACGCCCGAACTGCTGGACCGCCAGCAGGCCTTTGGCTACACCCAGGAGGACATCAAGTTCCTGCTCAGCCCGATGGCCGCCAACGGCGAAGAAGGCATCGGCTCCATGGGCAACGACAGCCCGCTGGCCGTGCTGTCCGACAAGGACAAGCCGCTCTACAACTACTTCAAGCAGCTGTTTGCGCAGGTCACCAACCCGCCGATCGACCCGATCCGCGAAGCCATCGTGATGTCGCTGGTGTCCTTCATCGGCCCCAAGCCCAACCTGCTGGACATCAACCACGTCAACCCGCCGATGCGCCTGGAGGTGAGCCAGCCGGTGCTGGACGTGGCCGACATGGCCAAGCTGCGCGACATCGAGGGCCGGACCCAGGGCAAGTTCCGCAGCGCCACGCTGGACATCACCTACCCGGTGTTCTGGGGCCGCGAGGGCGTGGAAGCCAAGCTGGCTTCGCTCTGCGCCGAAGCGGTGGACGCCATCAAGAGCGGTCAGAACATCCTGATCATCAGCGACCGCGCTGTGAGCGCGACCCAGTTGGCCATCCCCGCATTGCTGGCGCTCTCGGCCATTCACCAGCACCTGGTGCGCGCGGGTCTGCGCACCTCGGTGGGCCTGGTGGTGGAAACCGGCAGCGCGCGCGAAGTGCACCACTTCGCGGTGCTCGCGGGCTACGGCGCCGAAGCCGTGCACCCCTACCTGGCCATGGAAACGCTGGCCGCGATCTGCAAAGATTTGCCGGGCGACCTGAGTGCCGAAAAGGCCATCGCCAACTACGTCAAGGCGATCGGCAAGGGCCTGTCCAAGATCATGTCCAAGATGGGTGTCAGCACCTACATGTCGTACTGCGGCGCCCAGCTGTTCGAGGCCATCGGCCTGAACAGCGAAACGGTGGACAAGTACTTCAACGGCACGTCCAGCCGCGTCGGTGGCATTGGCGTGTTCGAGATCGCCGAAGAAGGCATCCGCATGCACAAGGCGGCGTTCAGCGACAACCCGGTGCTCGCCAACATGCTGGAGACCGGCGGTGAGTACGCCTGGCGCGCCCGTGGCGAAGAGCACATGTGGACGCCCGACGCCATCGCCAAGCTGCAGCACAGCACGCGCGCCAACAACTGGAACACGTACAAGGAGTACGCCCAGATCATCAACGACCAGAGCAAGCGCCACATGACGCTGCGCGGCCTGTTCGAGTTCAAGATCGATCCGAGCAAGGCGATTTCCATCGACGAGGTGGAACCGGCCAAGGAGATCGTCAAGCGCTTCGCCACCGGCGCCATGTCGCTGGGTTCCATCTCCACCGAAGCCCACGCCACGCTGGCGGTGGCCATGAACCGCATCGGCGGCAAGAGCAACACCGGCGAAGGCGGCGAAGACGCGCTGCGCTACCGCAACGAACTCAAGGGCATCCCGATCAAGCAGGGTCAGACCATGTCCGACCTGCTGGGCAAGGACACCTTCGAGGTCGACTACGTGCTGCAAGAGGGCGACTCCATGCGCTCCAAGATCAAGCAGGTGGCGTCGGGCCGGTTTGGCGTGACCGCCGAATACCTCAACAGCGCCGACCAGATCCAGATCAAGATGGCGCAGGGCGCCAAGCCCGGCGAAGGCGGCCAGCTGCCCGGCGGCAAGGTGGCGACTACATCGGCAAGCTGCGCCACAGCGTGCCGGGCGTGGGCCTCATCAGCCCGCCGCCGCACCACGACATCTATTCCATCGAAGACCTGGCGCAACTGATCCACGACCTGAAGAACGTCGCGCCGCACAGCTCCATCAGCGTCAAGCTGGTGTCGGAAATCGGGGTCGGCACCATCGCCGCCGGTGTGGCCAAGTGCAAGGCCGACCACGTGGTGATCGCCGGGCACGACGGCGGCACCGGCGCTTCGCCCTGGTCGTCGATCAAGCACGCCGGTTCGCCGTGGGAAATCGGCCTGGCCGAAACCCAGCAGACCCTGGTGCTCAACCGCCTGCGCAGCCGCGTGCGGGTGCAGGCCGACGGCCAGATGAAGACTGGCCGCGACGTCGTCATTGGTGGCCTGCTGGGCGCCGACGAGTTCGGCTTCGCCACCGCGCCGCTGGTGGTCGAGGGCTGCATCATGATGCGCAAGTGCCACCTGAACACCTGCCCGGTGGGCGTGGCCACGCAAGACCCGGTGCTGCGCAAGAAATTCACCGGCAAGCCCGAGCACGTCGTCAACTACTTCTTCTTCATCGCCGAAGAAGCGCGCCAGATCATGGCGCAGCTGGGCATCCGCAAGTTCGACGAGCTGATCGGCCGCGCCGACCTGCTGGACACCAAGCAGGGCATCGAGCACTGGAAGGCCAAAGGCCTGGACTTCAGCCGCCTGCTGGCCATGCCCGCCGTGCCGGCCGACGTGCCGCGCCTGCACACCCAGAACCAGGACCACGGGCTGGAGAAGTCGCTCGACAACGTCCTGATCGCCAAGAGCCGTCCGGCCATCGACAAGGGCGAGAAGGTGCGCTTCATGGAAGCCGCGCGCAACGTCAACCGCTCGGTCGGCGCCATGCTCTCGGGCGCGGTGACCAAGGTGCACCCCGAAGGCCTGCCGGACGACACCATCCACATCCAGCTCGAAGGCACGGGCGGTCAGTCGTTCGGCGCCTTCCTGTGCAACGGCATCACGCTGTACCTGATCGGTGAAGCCAACGACTACACCGGCAAGGGCCTCTCGGGCGGTCGCGTGGTGGTGCGCCCGAGCCTCGATTTCCGTGGCGTGGCGACGCAGAACATCATCGTCGGCAACACCGTGATGTACGGCGCCACCAGCGGCGAGGCCTTCTTTGCCGGCGTGGCCGGCGAGCGCTTCGCGGTGCGCCTGTCGGGCGCCACCGCGGTGGTGGAGGGCACCGGCGACCACGGTTGTGAATACATGACCGGCGGCACCGTGGCGGTGCTGGGCAAGACCGGGCGCAACTTCGCCGCCGGCATGAGCGGCGGCAT
>PNMN01000195.1 GCA_013823655.1 Comamonadaceae bacterium
CGCAAAGCCGCTACCGCTGCGGCGCGATCAGCGATGCCGAGGCTGTGCTCGGTCCGCGCTGGCGCTGGGCTGCGCCGCTGTTGCGCCGTCTCGCGCGGCGCTGGATCGCGGCCGGCATCGGCTGTGACGCTTCCTTGACGGGCGATCACGGTTGAACCGCCGGTGACAATGCCCCCATGCTGATCTGGCCGCTTCCTGCCTTGCTGACTTGGGCGCTCGCCTGGGCCGTGTTCCTCGGTTTGCGCACCGCCGGGCTGGGCGCCTTGCCCGCTTTCGTGCTGGCTTTGCTGGCCTCGGGCCTGCCGGCCTGGAGCGGGCGCACACCCTGGCGCCGCGTCTTCATGCTGGCCGGGTTTCCGCTCTCGCTGCTGGCCAGCGGCGCGGCGGGCGCACTGCCGGGTTGGGTCTGGCTGCTGCCGCTGGCGCTGCTGCTCGCGCTGTACCCGCTCAACAGCTGGCGCGACGCGCCGCTGTTTCCCACGCCCACCGCTGCGCTGCAGGGACTGGCCGACCAAGCCCCGCTGCCCGACGGTGCGCCGGTGGTGGATGCCGGCTGCGGCCTGGGCGCCGGTTTGATCGAGTTGCACAGCGAATACCCGCAAGCCCGCATCCAGGGGCTGGAATGGAGCTGGCCGCTCACGCTGCTGTGCGCGCTGCGCTGCCGTTTTGCCCGGGTGCGGCGGGCCGATATCTGGGCCGCCGACTGGTCGGGTTTTCAGATGGTTTACCTGTTCCAGCGGCCCGAGAGCATGTCTCGCGCCATGGACAAGGCGGCCGCCGAACTCAAGCCCGGCGCCTGGCTGGTGAGCCTGGAGTTCGAGGCGAGCGGCTGGCGACCCACGGCGAAGCTGGAAACGGTCCCTGGCAAACCGGTCTGGCTGTACCAGGCGCCGTTCAAGTGGCGCTGAAGCACGGGCGCTCGGGCTCAGCCTCTTAGAACAGCGCCCACCACAGGCCAGCCACCGTCAGCAGCAGCACCGCGCCCATCAGCAGGCGCGTGCGCCTGCGCAGCAGTTCCACCGCCTGCACCAGCCGGGTGTTCTGCTCGGCCAGATCGGCCAGGGTCTGGGCGATCTGGTCTTGCGTTTGCTGCAGCCGGTTGAGGTCATCGCGCGCGGCGGCCAGGCGCAGCTGCAGTTCGCGCACCTCGGGCGGTGTGGGCCCGGGCATCTCGATCACGTCGCCCAGGGTCGGCGCCGGTGGTGGGGTGTCTGCGTCGCTGCGCTGCTGACGTTGTTTGTCCAGCAACTGGCGGGCGGCGTTCAGCACCTTGGGCGCGTGTTCGATCACGTCGCCCCAGGGAATCACTTTCAGGGCAACCAGCCAGGGGATGGCCATGCGTTTCCTTTCAGGTCTGCTTGTCACAAGGTGTCACAAGGCGTCAGACCGTTGGAGCTTACCCCCGTGGATCGGTTCGCCGGATGTTGCGCCGCATCAAGCTGAATGTCAGGAGCCGGGCGTAGTATTTCAACATGCGCATGTGTTGATGGATGGAAGCGTCATGGACTGGACCGGCTGGATCGAGCGTTTCGGTGAGCCCACCGTGCTGGCGGTGTGCGGGTTGTCGACCGGCCTGGTCTTCGGTTTTTTCGCGCAACGTTCCCGGTTCTGCCTGCGCGCGGCGGTCATCGAGTTCTGGCACGGCAAGTTCGGCGAGAAGCTGGCGGTGTGGCTGCTGGCCTTTGCCACCGCGGTGGGGGCGGTGCAGCTGTTTGTGGTGTCGGGTCTGCTGGACGTGAGCACCGCGCGCCAGCTGTCGTCCGCCGGCAGCCTGTCGGGCGCGCTCATCGGCGGGCTGATCTTCGGCGTGGGCATGGTCATGTCACGCGGTTGCGCGAGCCGTCTGCTGGTGCTGTCGGCCAACGGCAACCTGCGCGCGCTGCTTTCGGGTCTGATCTTTGCCGTGACGGCGCAGGCTTCGCTCAGCGGTGTGCTGGCGCCCTGGCGCGAAACCATCGCGGGCTGGTGGGTGGTGGACGGTGGCCCCGCGCGCAGCCTGCTGGCACTGGCAGGCGTCGGCCCGATCGACGGGCTGGCCTTCGCCGCAGTGTGGCTGGTGACGGCGGGCTTCTTTGCCTACTACAGCGGTTGGGAATTCTGGAAGTGGGCGGGCGGCATCGGTACCGGCCTGGCCGTGGCGCTGGCCTGGCTGACCACCTACCAGGTGCTGGCGCATTCGTTCGAGCCGGTGCAGATCCAGGGCATGACCTTCAGCGGCCCTTCGGCCGAATGGCTGATGCGCGTGCTGAACAACCCGGGCGAGCCGTGGAACTTCGATCTCGGCCTCATGCCCGGCGTGTTCATCGGCTCGCTGATCGGCGCGCTGGTGGGCGGCGACTGGAAGCTCGAAGGCTTTGGCGGTGGCTACACCATGCCGCGCTACATCGTCGGCGCCGTGCTCATGGGCTTCGGTTCCATGCTGGCCGGCGGCTGCGCCGTGGGCGCGGGCATGACTGGCGGCGCGATCTTTGCCGTCACCGCCTGGGTGACGCTGGTGGGCATGTGGATCGGCGGCGGTGTGGCCGACCGGCTGCTCGACCGCCCCCGCAAGGGCAAGTCGGTTGAGGTGCCTGGCGTGCCAGTTGCGCAGCCGGTGGCGCTGGCATCCACCACCGCGCCCTGAGGTCGGTCAGCCCTCGGCCCGGCTGGCCCGGCGCAGCAACCACCAGCCCGGCCCGGCCACCGCCAGCAGCAGGGCCGGGAAACCGATCACCGGTGCCCAGTCCAGCATGGCCGCGCCCAAGGCCGGCGCCAGCGTGCCGCCCAGCGTGTACGACAGCACCAGCACCGCCGTGCTGTTGACCAGGGTGATGCCCTGTTCGCGCGAACCGATGTCGATCATGGCCAGGGTGTAGAGGCTGCCGCCCGCCCCGCCCCAGACGAAGGCCACCACCGCAGCCAGCCAGGGCGCACCGGCCACGAACGGGATCAGCGCGGTGGCCGCCAGCGTGACCAGCGCGCAGGCCTGCAGGATGGCCAGCCGTGCGCCGTGCGCGCCACCCCAGCGGGGCTGCAGCGCCAGCCGGTCGGCCAGCAGACCGGCGGGCAGCATCATCAGCGCGCTGCCCAGGCCGCTGGCCGACACCAGCAACGCGGCCGCCGTGGCACCCATGCCCAGTGCCAGCCCGTACAGCGGCAGGATGGAGGTCAGCCCGCTCTCGAAGAAGCCGCCGACGAACCCGACCGTCATGATCAGCGGATGCGCGCGCAGCGCGTGCCACACGCCATGCAGGCCCACGCGGGCTTGGTGCGCATCGTGGGCGGGTGGCAGGCGCGGAATCCACAGGCTGCCCAGCAGACCCAGCAGCAGACAGCCCAGCACCAGCCACAGCGCCGCCGGGTTCTGCGGCCCCACCAGCGCCAGCAGCGCCGGGCCGATGACGAAGGTGGTGCCCACCATGGTCTCGAACAGGCCGACGAAGCGCCCGCGTTGCAGCGGCGGCGCGAACTCCGCCACCACCGCTTCGGCCAGCACCCAGCGCAGCCCCGATGCCAGGCCGGCCACGAACTGGAACACGAACCAGGCGGCCAGCGCGTCGCTGAGCAGGAAGCCGGTGGTGGCGATCACCGGGATCAGGGCCGACAGCCACAGCGTGGGGCGGCGCCCGAGCGTTTGCGTGATGGCCGAGGCAAAGGGCGTGATCGCGAAGATGCCGACCCAGCCGCTGGCGGCGAACAGGCCGGCCATGGCGGTCGATACACCATCGCCTTTGAGCTGCAGCAGCAACAGGGGCAGCAGCATGAAGTAGCCCACCAGCTCGAAGAAGGTGGCGCCAAAGATGGCCCAGAGGCCGCGTCGGGCCAGCGCGGGTGCGGGGCGCGGCGCTGCGCTCACTGGAGTACCTTCGCCCTGCGGGCTGCGGTGCGAGCTGGCTGGGGGCGGCCCGGCGCTGCGCTCATGCGCGCGTGCTGGGTGGCCAGCCGGAAAGGGAGAGGTGAGGCATACAGGTGCAGCAGTTTCGCATGCAGTTTCGCAGATGCGCGAAAACGGACGCTGCGTTAGAATCCAGCCCATCCGAGGAGCGTTGCAGCGCCCCCTGACCAGCGGTCAGCGCGGAGCGTGAGGCTCGGACAACCCTGCAACGACGCTCATCCACTTCCGTGCGATGGGCTTTTTTTTGCCTCCGTGTCGCCCGTGAAGTGGTTCATTCAACCTTCATTGGAGCGCACCATGAACGCACGCATTCCCTCTGCAGTCAACGCCGACTGCGTCATCGCCGACATCGGCCTGGCCGACTGGGGCCGCAAAGAAATCAAGATCGCCGAGACCGAAATGCCCGGCCTGATGGCGATCCGCGAAGAGTTCGCCCAGGCGCAGCCGCTCAAGGGCGCGCGCATCACCGGCTCGCTGCACATGACGATCCAGACGGCCGTGCTGATCGAGACCCTGCAGGCCCTGGGCGCCAACGTGCGCTGGGCGTCGTGCAACATCTTCTCGACCCAGGACCACGCCGCCGCCGCGATTGCCGCCGCCGGCACGCCGGTGTTCGCCGTCAAGGGCGAAACCCTGGCCGACTACTGGGACTACACCCACCGCATCTTCGACTTCGGCGCAGCCGGTACCGAAGGCGAAGGCCCGAACATGATCCTGGACGACGGCGGCGACGCCACCCTGCTGATGCACCTGGGCAAGCGCGCCGAGAAAGACGCCTCGCTGATCGCCAACCCCAGCAGCGAAGAAGAAACCTGCCTGTTCAACGCCATCAAGGCCAAGCTGGCCGTGGACCCGACCTGGTACAGCCGCAAGGGCGCGCACATCATCGGCGTGACCGAAGAAACCACCACCGGCGTGCTGCGCCTGAACGAAATGGCCGCCAAGGGCAGCCTGATGTTCCGCGCCATCAACGTCAACGACTCGGTGACCAAGAGCAAGTTCGACAACCTGTACGGCTGCCGCGAATCGCTGGTCGATTCGATCAAGCGCGCCACCGACGTGATGATCGCCGGCAAGGTCGCCTGCGTGGCCGGTTACGGTGACGTGGGCAAGGGCTCGGCGCAGGCCCTGCGCGCGCTCAGCGCCCAGGTCTGGGTGACCGAGATCGATCCCATCAACGCCCTGCAGGCCGCGATGGAAGGCTACAAGGTCGTGACCATGGAATACGCCGCCGACAAGTGCGACATCTTCGTGTCCGCCACCGGCAACAAGAACGTGATCCGCTACGAGCACATGGCCGCCATGAAGGACGAAGCCATCGTCTGCAACATCGGCCACTTCGACAACGAGATCGATGTCGCCTCGCTGGAGCAGCTGGAGTGGGACGAGATCAAGCCCCAGGTGGACCACGTGGTGTTCCCCGACGGCAAGAAAATCACCCTGCTGGCCAAGGGCCGTCTGGTGAACCTGGGCTGCGCCACCGGCCACCCCAGCTTCGTGATGTCGTCGAGCTTCGCCAACCAGACCATTGCCCAGATCGAGCTGTTCACCAAGCAGGACCAGTACCAAGCCGGCAAGGTCTATGTGCTGCCCAAGCACCTGGACGAAAAGGTCGCCCGCCTGCACCTGAAGAAGGTCGGCGCACAACTGACCGAACTCACCGACGAGCAGGCCGCCTACATCGG
>PNMN01000196.1 GCA_013823655.1 Comamonadaceae bacterium
ACCGGTCAGGATCTCAAGCGACCGATCGATTACCTGTACCGGTCGTTCGGCACTGTAGCGAAGTGCAAAGTTCTGGAATGGCCCTTTGCGTCACGGACGAAACGGTGTTCTGGACCATGGGCAGGCCTTCTTCAAGCGCCAGCAGGGAGGGCGAATCACTTCTTTTGGTCCTTCAGTGTCCGTAGCGCAATACCCGCCACCCGGGTTCCCAGTGCTCCTCAAAGTGCGTGATAGACGGGCAATAGTTCACTTTGACCTGATGCTGTTGCAACATTCTGATCATTGCTCTCGCCGCAAATAAAGAAGGAAACAAGGGGTGGCCGTTGGATCGCAATGCCCAAGACATCGCGCGCGGTATGTGGATATGCGGCAGTCTTGACGTCGCCATCCGCATCCGGCATTTGTGCAGGTGAGCCTGCCGTGAATCTCGTTGAAGGTGCGTGGATAAACTTTGAGCGCCGACTGGCGAGCTGCTCAGGCCTGACCTCGATGGAGTCACATTTCATGGCGCCGTGTTCTCGGCGCCAAATACCTGGTCGACAAATGCCAGCAGCGAAGCGGTGGGCTGTTTGTCGCGATGCACGACCAGGTGAGATTGTCGGAGCTGCCGCGGCAAGGTCGTGGAGATGCGGCACAGGCGGCCGGCCTCCAAAGCGTCGCTCACGACCCACGACGAAAGGCAGGCCACCCCCATACCCGCCTCGGCCGCATGTTTGATCGCCTCCGAACTTCCCAGCTCGATGCTTCGACGGTAGGAGCGCAAGTGGGGCAGCAGACTTTGGTCGGTGGCCTCGCGCGTTCCCGAGCCCGACTCACGCAACAGCCAGACCCCTTCACGCAGTGTCCGCATTGGCACCCGCTCGCCGGCCAGGCTCATTCGTGCCCACGCGCTGTCGGGCGATGTAACGACCACCATCTCGTCCTGGTGCCATGGCGTGACGGCCAGCGCCGCTTGGTGGCAAGGCCCTTCGATCAGGCCCACGTCCAGTTCAAACGCAGCGACCGCGTCACAGATGGCCGCCGTGTTTCCGATCACGACCTTTGAGCGCCAGGCACTGGCATGGCCCGGTTGCGCTGCGACAAAACGGGCCAGCAGCCTGGGCAGCACATAGTTGCCGATGGTGGTGCTGGCGCCGATGCGCAGCGACTGCGCCTGGGCGCTGCCATCGCGGGACATCAGCTCGATGCCGGCGGCACCGTCCAGCAGCGCCAGGGCCCGCGGCAGTAACGCACGGCCGTTGTCGTTGAGCAGCAGGCGCTTGCCCGCGCGGTCGAACAGGCGCAGCGACAGCAGCCGCTCAAGTTCATTCACGGCCGAGCTGGTGGCCGACTGCGACAGCGCAATCTCGGCGCTGGCTGCCGTGGTAGTGCCGCTGCGCGCAACCGCCACGAAGATCTGCAGCTGTCGCAGCGTGAGGCGAAGGGTATTCATGGCGGATTCGTTTGCAAAGCGATTAGATGGGTACATCTTAGCGATACAACCCGTTTGACGGGTCATCCATGAAGCCGGAAGCTTTGTCCTCACGAACTTCAACCGGAGGCAAGCAGCATGACCATCAACGTACTTCCTGAGCCACGCACATTGGCCTCTGCATCGGCTTTCGCACGCATGCTCCCCGGCCTGGCCCTGAGCGGCGCCTTGGCTGCCACCGGTATCGCGCTGGGCCGCATCGCCTGGCTGCAGGACCATGGCTTCAGTGCGCTGACGCTGGCCATCGTGCTGGGCATGATCGTGGGCAACACGGTTTACCCGTGGGCCCCGCGCTTGGCGGTAGCCAGCGGCGCCGGCGTCAACTTCTCCAAGCAGAACCTGCTTCGCCTGGGCGTGGTGCTGTACGGCCTGCGGCTCACCGTGCAGGACATTGACCATGTCGGCATCGCTGGTGTCGCCATCGACGCGATGATATTGGGTTCGACCTTCGCACTGGCCTGCCTCATCGGCACGCGCTGGCTGGGCCTGGAGCGCAAGACGGCGATGCTGATCGGCGCTGGCAGTGCCATCTGCGGCGCTGCTGCGGTGATGGCCGCCGAGCCGGTGGTCAAGGCGCGCGCCGAGCAGGTCACGGTGGCGGTGGCCACGGTGGTGGTGTTCGGCACGCTGGCGATCTTCCTGTACCCGGCGCTGTTCGAGCTGAACCGGCACTGGGCGCTGATCCCCGGCGGCGCCAACGGGTTCGGCATCTACGTCGGATCGACCATCCACGAGGTGGCCCAGGTGGTGGCCGCAGCACGTTCGGTGGGCCCGGACGCAGCCAACTCGGCCGTCATCGCGAAGATGGTTCGAGTAATGATGCTGGCGCCGTTCCTGGTGATGCTGTCGGCTTGGCTGGCGCGCGACAGCACCCTGCAAGCCCTGGTGGAGGCAGAGCATGCTCACGCCAAGGGTCAACTCGCTGTGCCCTGGTTCGCCTTCGGCTTCGTCGCGGTCGTGTTGCTCAATTCGCTGCAATGGCTGCCGGCGTCGGTGGTGGCAGTGACGACCGAGATTGACACCGCGCTGCTGGCGATGGCGATGGCTGCGCTCGGCCTGGCCACGCACATCGGCGCCATTCGCAAGGCCGGGGCCAAGCCGCTGCTGCTGGCGTTGATCTTGTTCGGCTGGCTCATCGTCGGAGGCGCGCTCATCAACCGCTGGGTGCCGGCCCTGCTGGGCTGAAGCCTCGAATTCACGGCCCAGGGCCCTGACCCTAAATTTCTTTGCACGCTCTGGAATAGACCGCATGCCGACGCCGTCTGCTCTTTTGTCGGGACCTATCGGACCCTTCGTCCAGCACTCACCCCCCTTCACTTCACACCAACCCTTCATCGGAGCCCACAATGTTCAAGACTTTCGCTTTCGCCGCCACCGCCCTGACGCTCGCCTCCGGCAGCGCCTTCGCCGCCCCCAGCGACGACGCCCGCACGCACTTCCAGGCCATCGCCTCGGGCGACACCCAGATCGTCATGCGTGCCTATGCCGACCAGGCCCAGCTGAACTGGGTAGGCGGCCCACTCGACGGCACCTATGCCACCACCGATGCCATTCGCGGCACCTGGGAGAAGTTCGGCAAGGCCGTCGGCCCACTGAAGCTCACAGTCGGCCAGATTGAAGAATCGGCCAACCCCAAGGGCGCCACCGTCTCGGCCAACGTCGTCTTCGAAGGCAAGATGCCCATCAAGGTGCGCTACGTGCTGACGTTCCGTGAAGGCAAGATCGTCAGTGAAACCTGGCAGATCGACCCCAAGCTGGCGGTGGCTGCGGCTTACTGAACGGCACGCAGCGTGGCTACTCTCCACCAGACCCTAAAGGACAACCCCATGAAGCACCTTTCGACTCTGGCCGCGCTGCTGATCACAGCGGCTTCCTTCGCGGCACCACTCACCGGCGCTATGGCTGCCGACGCGCCGGCCAAGCTCGCCAACGGCGCGCTGGTCGACGCCAAGGGCATGACGCTCTACACCTTCGACAAGGACGTGGCAGGCAGCGGCAAGAGCACCTGCAACGGCGGCTGCGCCGCGCTGTGGCCGCCCGCGATGGCCGCCGCCAGCGACCAACCCGCCGGTGCATACACGATCGTCATGCGCGACGACGGTGCGCGCCAGTGGGCCTACAAGGGCAAGCCGGTGTACACCTACCAGGCCGACCAGAAGCCCGGCGACCGCGCCGGCGACAACTTCAAAGACGTCTGGCACATCATCAAGGAATGACATTTGCTGTCGACTTCCGTCCAGACCCTCAGGCCACGACCCCCCGATGCAAGACGACGCAAGCCTGCTGAGCTGGGTGCCGCGCCTGCGCCGCTATTCGCGCGCACTGGTGAACAACCGTGACGACGCCGACGATTTGGTGCAGGACACGCTGGAGCGGGCCTGGGCCAAGTCGAACCTGTGGGGCGGCGTGGCCGACATGCGCGCCTGGCTCTTCAGCATCATGCACAACCTGCACGTCGATGGCGTGCGCCGTCCCAGGCTGCACACCGTGACCATGGACGACGACACGCCCGAAGTGCCGGTGGCGCCGACACAAACCGACAGGCTGGCTGTACTGGATCTGCAGGCTGCACTGGACTTGCTGCCCGTCGAGCAGAAGGAAGTGCTTCTTCTGGTGACGCTGGAAGACATGGCCTATGCCGATGTGGCGCAGGCCCTGGGTATCCCCATCGGCACCGTGATGTCGCGCCTGTCGCGAGGCCGTGAGCGCCTGCGCGGCCTGATGGAAGGCCGCGCAGAACCGGTGCGGCTGAAAGTCGTCAAATGAATGTATTGCGAAGCAACCCATGAATACCGACCGTCCGCCACCGTCCATTCCCCCGGTCACCGAGGCCGACCTGCATGCGTTCGTTGATGGCCGCCTGCCCGCTGAGCGCCAGGTCGAGATCGCCGCTTATCTGGCCGCACGCCCTGAAGACGCGCAGCGCTTGGAGGCCTACCGGGCGCATAAGCGCGAACTGCACGCCTTGTTCGATCCCGTGCTGGATGAACAGCCGCCGCAGCGCCTGCTGAAATCGGCGCGCCCGCGCGCCGTGCCGCAGACGCCTTGGTACCTCCAGCGCCTGGCCGCTGGGATCGCCATCGCCGTCATCAGCGGCGCCACAGGCTGGGGCTTGCGGGGCGGCCTGCCCGCGGGGGGCGACGATGCCGGCCGCATGGCCGCCGCGGCACCCGCCGAGCGCGGCCTGACGCTGGCGTCAGCGGGCGGCTTCGCGCAGCGCGCGGCGGTGGCTCACGCGGTATACAGTCCCGACCCGCGCCGCCCGGTCGAGGTGGACGCGGCGCACGAAGACCAGCTCGTGGCCTGGCTGTCCAAGCGCATGGGCGCGCCGATGAAGCCGCCGTACCTGCAGGCCCAGGGCTATACGCTGGAAGGCGGGCGCCTGTTGCCGGGCGGCCAGGGGCCGGTGGCGCAGTTCATGTACCGCAACGAGCTCGGCAGCAAACTGACGCTGTACGTATCCAACGATGTCGCCGACGTGGGCAGTGCCGCGGGGCCGGACAAGGCACTGCAGGCCAGCGTGAAGAACACAGACACGGCCTTCCGCTTCGCACGCGAAGGTGTGGTCAATGTCTTCTACTGGGTCGACGGTCCCTTCGGCTACGCCCTGTCGTCCGACGCCGACCGCAGCGTGCTGGCGCAGGTGTCGGCCGAGGTCTATCGGCAACTTGGCACCCCGCGCTGAAGGCCAGGGCGGCGTCGGCGCGACGCGCTGTCGGCATGCCCAGGGAATGAAACGGCCCGAGCCGCGCTCTTGACCTGAAGCAAGCGCTGGGCAGTGGTTCATCGGCGGCTGCCGGCCCACGACCCAAGCGATCACTCTCCACACCAACTCAGAAAGCACACATGACCACCCAACGCCGCGACATTCTCAAGTACACCCTGGCCGCCGCGGCAGCCAGCGCGCTGCCCGCAGCACATGCCCAGGCCCCGTCCGGCGCTTCAGCGGGAGCCGCAG
>PNMN01000197.1 GCA_013823655.1 Comamonadaceae bacterium
GTGGCCAACGACCAGCTGGGCCCCGGCGTGGGCAGCCTGAGCGAACACGGCCAGGCCATTGCCGATGCGCTGAACGAAATGCTGACGCGCAGCTGGGGCTGAGGCTATTGCTCCGACGTTCAGTGCAGTGCCGCCAGCGCTGCCTCGGGGGCTTTGTCCAGCACCTTGAGCAGGGCTTTGGCGGCGCCGGTGGGGCTGCGTTTGCCCTGTTCCCAGTTGCGGATGGTTTCCAGCGACACGTCGATGCGGCGGGCGAACTGGGCCTGGCTCAGGCCCAGGCGGCGGCGCACGCGGCGGGCGAACTGGCCGACGTCCTGCATGGCCTGGGCGTCGTCCTGGGCCGCCTGGGCTGCGATCTGCGCTTCGGTGGTGGCGTCAACCCGGTGCGTGTCGATGCGGCCCACCGTTGGGTCGGCGAGGGTGGCGGCTTCAATCTTCAAACGAACCGTTTTCATAGTGCTTGATCTCCCGTGCATTGGCTTTGGGCGGATCAGGCTGCGTGGCGTTGTGATAACGGCTGTGCCACGGCCGCGACGCCACGCACGACATCGCCCACCACGATCACCGCCGGGCTGCCCAGGCCTTCCCGCGCTAGGGTGGAGGTGAGTTCGCCCAGCGTGCAGACGGCGTGGCGTTGCTGCGGCAGGCTGGCGTGCTGCACGATGGCCAGTGGCGTGCTGGCGGGCAGGCCGGTCAGCAGGTCGGCCTGGATCTGTCTGGCGCTGGCCACGCCCATGTAGATGACGAGCGTGAGCCTGGCGTCGCGCGCGGTGGCGGCGAGCTGCTGCCAGTCGGTGCCCGCGTCGCCGGGTTTGGCGTGGCCGGTGATGAACACCACGCCGTGCGCGTGGTCGCGGTGCGTCAGTGGCGCGCCCAGCGAGGTCAGGCCGGCCAGCCCGGACGTGATGCCGTTGAGCACCTGCACCTCGATGCCCTGTTCGCGCAGGTGTTCCACCTCTTCGCCGCCGCGACCGAAGATGAAGGGGTCGCCGCCCTTGAGGCGCACCACCACCTCGCCTTCGCGCGCGGCCATGATCATCAGCTTCTCGATGAAGGCCTGCGGCGTGCTCTTGCAGCCGCCGCGTTTGCCCACGTGCACGATGCGCGCGGTGGGCGAGGCATGCGCCAGCACGCCGTCGCTCACCAGGTCGTCCACCAGCAGCACGGTCGCGGCGGCGATGGCCCTGGCGGCCTTGATGGTGAGCAGCTCCGGATCGCCCGGGCCGGCGCCGACCAGGGTGACGGAGCCGGGATTGAACCGGGCTTCGGACGCGATGACGGTGGTGGGCATGTTCATGGTGGGCTGACCGCCGTGGGGCGGTTTGTCTCTGTGGTGGCGGGGCGAGAGACTTCTTGCAGGATGTGTGCCACCTGCAGGGCAATCGGGGCGGGCACCGGCAGACGGTCGTCGAGCACGTCACGGATGTAGGCGGCGGTGGCTTCGGCGGAGATGTCCTTGGGCAGTTCGGGCAGCGCGGCGAGCGTTCCTTCTTGTGCGGCTTGCAGCAGGTGGCGCTGGCCGTTGCGGAAGGCGTCCATCTGCGGCGTGCGGCGCGCATCGGCCACCGGTTCGCCTTCGGTGCCGCGCAGCAGCAGCGCGTGCGCGCCCACCAGGGCAAAGGTCTGCGCCATCGACACCGCGTATTCCGGGTGCGTGTAGCTGCCGACGATGAGCGCGCGGCCAGCGCAGGGGTTCATGAGTTTGACCAGGCTGTGTGCCGGGTTGCGCAGGCCGACGGCGCGGCGCACCTCCAGCAGGCGCCTGAGGCCGGGGTGCAGCACCTCGGTGGGCACGATGGCGCACTCGCCCTGGCCCAGTGAGCCGATCGCCGCACGGGCGGGCTGGCCCAGCGCCGCAAACACCGCTTCGCTGGTGATGCGTTTGTCTTCGGTGGCGGTGCCGTGCACCAGCACCGCCGCGCCTTCGCGCGCCAGCAGCAGCGCCAGCAGCGGGGTGAGCACCGGCAGCTTGCGTGCACCGTTGTAGCTCGGCAGCACCACGGTGGTGAGGCCGTTGTCGGGCAGGCGTTGCAGGCGGGCGTGCGTGGCGTCCAGGAAGCCGGCCATTTCCTCCGGCGTCTCGCCCTTGATGCGCATGGCCAGGCAGAAGCCGCCGACCTCCAGATCGGTCACCGTGCCGTCCAGCACCTGGCCGAACAGGTCGGTGGACTGCTCGCGCGTGAGCGAACGGGCGCCGTCCTTGCCGCGACCGATGTCCTTGATGTAGTGGCTGATGCTCATGCTGCGCAATTGTCCACCAGTCAAGATGACCACGGGTTATATGGCAACGAGCGACGCGGGCACGGCCTTCACCAGCCGCCGCAGCTCGGGGATGCACGATCCGCAGTTGGTGCCGCACTTGAGCTGGCCCTGCAACTGGGCCAGGCGCTGCTCGTCCTGGCCGCCGCAGCGCGGCAGCGCGCCGCGGATCGCGTCTTCACTGACGTTCAAGCAGGTGCAGACCTGGGGACTTTTGGCGACCACCGCCACCGGCGCCGCAGCACCGGGCATCAGCAGCAGGCGGCCGTAGCTGCCGACGGGCAGTTGATCCTGCAGCAGGGTCTTGATCCAGCCCTCGGCGCTGGTGTCGCCGGCCAGCAGAAAGGCTTCGAGCGTGATGCCGTCGCCTGCGGTCGTGCTGGTGCGCACCAGGCGCGCGGTGCGGCGCTGCTGGCGGCGCTTGTCCACGTAGCGCAGCGCGTCCGATGTGTTCAGGCCCAGCAGCGCTTCAATGCGGTCCACCACCGCTGGCGGCGGTGCGTCCGGCGACGCGGCGCGCAACAGCACGCCGGTGCGTTCGCGGCCCTGCGCGCCGTCCATCGGTGCGCCACTGGAAAACGGCACGCACGAAGCGAAGTCGAACGAAGGCATCAGCGCCCGCAGTTCGGCCAGCGCCGTCAGTGCCGAAGCCTCGGGCAGCCAGGCCACGCCCAGCAGCGCCCAGGGCAGTTCGGCCTTGAGCACCTTGACCGCCGCGTGCTTGAGTTCGGGCTGTTGGGAGCTGGGGCAGTAGGCCGAGGTGGTGAGGGCGTTGACACCGGCCAGCGGCTCGCCCTGGCTGCTGCGCCCGCTCAGGTACTCCGGCCCCCAGTGCATGGCGATGAAGGCCTGCGTGGTGTGGACCGTGCGCGAGCCCTGCACCGGCAACACGATGGAACCGCGCTTGCTGGTGACGTGCACCAGCTCGCCGTCTTTCAGGCCACGGCGCTCCAGGTCCTGCGGGTTCAGTTGCACACAGGGCTCGGCCACGTGGCCGAACAGTCGGCCGATGGTGCCGGTGCGCGTCATGCCGTGCCAGTGGTCGCGCAGGCGTCCGGTGTTGAGCGAGAAGGGGTAACGCGATTCGCGCGGCTCGGCCAGCGGCAGCCAGGGCAGGGCGGCGAAGCGGGCCTTGCCGTCGGCGGTGGGGAACACGCCGTCTTCGTAGAGCCTTGCCTTGCCGGTGGGGTCTCCTGCACGCAACGGCCAGAACTGCGGGCCGTCGGCCTCCAGCTTGGCGTAAGAAAGACCGGTGATGTCGAGGTCGCGGCCGCGGGTGGATGCGCGGTGTTCGTTCCAGATCTGCTCCGGGGTTTGATAGGGGAAGAGGCTGGGCTGACCAGGACGCAACTGCGTTTCGAGCCGCCGCGCCACATCGACGGCGATGCGCCAGTCGTGCCGCGCTTCACCTGCGGCCGACACGGCGGCGCGCACGCGGCTGATGCGGCGTTCGCTGTTGGTGACGGTGCCTTCCTTTTCGCCCCAGGTGGTGGCGGGCAGCAGCAGGTCGGCGAAGTCGCAGGTGGTGGCGGTGGCAAACGCTTCCTGCACCACCACGAACTCGGCGCGCTGCAGCGCGCGGCGCACCGTGGCCTGGTCGGGCATGGACTGCGCCGGGTTGGTGCAGGCAATCCACAGCGCCTTGATCTCGCCGTCGGCTGCGGCCTGGAACATCTCCACCGCGGTCTTGCCGGGTTTCGATGGCACATCCGCCACGCCCCAGAGCGCGGCCACTTCGGCGCGGTGTGCGGGATTGGCCATGTCGCGGTGGGCCGAGAGCAGGTTGGCCAGGCCACCGACTTCGCGCCCGCCCATGGCGTTCGGCTGGCCGGTCAGGCTGAAGGGGCCGGCGCCGGGCTTGCCGATCTGGCCGGTGGCCAGGTGCAGGTTGATCAGCGTGGCGTTTTTCGCCGTGCCGCTGCTGCTCTGGTTCAGGCCCTGGCAGTAGAGGCTGAGCGTGGTCGCCCGAACCTGAGGGTCGCTGCTCGCTCCCGTGGCGAACCATTTTGCGGCGGTGAACAGGTCTTCTTTCTTCAGCCCGCAGGTCTGCGCCACCACCTCCGGCGTGCACTCGCGCACCAGCGCCTTGAGTTCGTCGAAGCCGCTGGTGTGGGCCGCGATGTAGCCTGCATCGGTCCAGCCTTCCCACAGCATGGTGTGCAGCAGGCCGTGGAACAGCATCACGTCGCTGCCCGGCTGCAGCGGCAGGTAGAGGTCGGCCAGCTCGGCGGTGTCGGTGCGGCGCGGGTCGGCCACGATCACCTTCATGCCCGGGTTTTTCTTGCGCGCTTCTTCGATGCGGCGGAACAGCACCGGATGGGCATAGGCCGCGTTGCTGCCGACGATGAACAGGCACTGTGCGTGGTTCACGTCGTCGTAGCAGGTCGGCGGCGCGTCGGCGCCCAGCGTGAGCTTGTAGCCCGCGACCGCGCTGCTCATGCACAGGCGCGAATTGGTGTCCACATTGTTGGTGCCGATCAGGCCCTTGGCCAGCTTGTTGAAGACGTAATAGTCCTCGGTCAGCAGCTGGCCGCTGAGGTAGAAGCCCACGGCATCGGGACCGTGCTGGTTGATCGTCTTTGCAAAGCGGTCGGTGGCCAGATCCAGCGCTGCGTCCCAGCCCAGGGCCACCGGCGGCTGGCCGCGCTGCAGCCGTTGCATGGGTTGCAGCAGCCGGGTCTGGCGCGCGATGGCGGGCGTGGCCGTCAGGTGCAGCGTGCTGCCCTTGGTGCAGAGCCGGCCGTTGTTGGCCGGGTGGTCCGGGTCGCCGCGCACGCCGGTGATCTGTTGCCCCTCGGTTTCGATGAGCACGCCACAGCCCACACCACAGTAGGGGCAGGTAGATCGGGTGATCGCTTTGACCCCCTCTCCCCCTGGGAGAGGGTGGGGGTGAGGGCCGCTTCCGGAGTGCAATGCCATGGGAGAGGCCCTCACCCTAGCCCTCTCCCAGGGGGAGAGGGGACTGAACAGCCGCAGCGCCGGGCAGCCCCAGGCAAGGCTGTGCCCCCTCGGGGCATATGCGCTAACCTAATTTTCATGAAAAATTCACCTCACATTGGTATGGACGAAGGCGCGGAGGTTCACGCAATCGCGCTGCGATGTCCTGCCAGCG
>PNMN01000198.1 GCA_013823655.1 Comamonadaceae bacterium
GATGCTCAACCCGGGCGACAGCGTGGTGGACTGGGTGCTGAAAACCGTGCCCACCATGGGCGCGGGCTGGTGCCCGCCGGGCATGCTGGGCATCGGCATCGGCGGTACGGCGGAGAAGGCCGTACTCATGGCCAAGGAAAGCCTGATGGACGACCTGGACATGTACCAGCTGCAGGCCAAGGCATCCCAAGGCGAGCAGCTCAGCCAGGTCGAAGCCATGCGCCTGGAGCTGTTTGAAAAGGTCAACGCGCTCGGCATTGGCGCGCAGGGCCTGGGCGGCCTGACCACCGTGCTGGATGTCAAGATCAAGATGTACCCCACGCACGCCGCCAGCAAGCCGGTGGCCATGATCCCCAACTGCGCCGCCACGCGCCATGCGCACTTCGTGCTCGACGGCAGCGGCCCGGTCTACATCGACCCGCCGAGCCTGGACCTCTGGCCCGACGTGGCCTGGACGCCCGACTACGTGAAAAGCAAGAAGGTGGACCTCAACGCCCTCACCGCCGCCGAAGTGGCGAGCTGGAAACCCGGCGACACCCTGCTGCTCAACGGCAAGATGCTGACCGGGCGCGACGCCGCCCACAAGCGCATCCAGGACATGCTGGCCAAAGGCGAGCCGCTGCCGGTGGACTTCACCAACCGCGTCATCTACTACGTCGGCCCGGTCGATCCGGTCAAGGGCGAAGCGGTCGGCCCGGCCGGCCCGACCACCGCCACGCGCATGGACGGCTTCACCGAGATGATGCTCAGCGCAACCGGCCTGATCGCCATGATTGGCAAGGCCGAGCGCGGCCCGGTCGCCATCGAGGCCATCAAGAAGCACCAGAGCGCCTACCTGATGGCCGTGGGCGGCGCGGCCTACCTGGTCTCCAAGGCCATCAAGACCGCGAAGGTGGTGGGTTTTGCCGACCTCGGCATGGAAGCGATCTACGAATTCGACGTGGTGGACATGCCGGTGACCGTGGCGGTGGACGCGGGCGGCACCAGCGCCCACATCACCGGCCCGGCCGAGTGGAGCCAGCGCATCGCCTCCGGCGAGTTCAAGGGCATTGCGGTGGCCGCTGCTTGAGCACCATCGGCGTCTTTGACAGCGGGGTCGGCGGGCTGAGCGTGCTGCGTGCCCTGCTGCGTGAAATTCCCGACGCCCATTTCGTCTACGTGGCCGACAGCGCGTACGCACCCTATGGCGAGCGCACGGCCGAAGAGGTCACGGAACGCTCGCAACGCATCACCGCGCAATTGCGCCAGCAGTTCCCGCTCGACGCCGTGGTGGTGGCCTGCAACACCGCCACCGCACTGGCCATCGACGCGCTGCGCCTGACCCACCACGACCTGCCCTTCATCGGCGTGGAGCCGGCCCTCAAACCGGCGGCCGCGCTCAGTCGCACGCGCCACATCGGCGTCATGGCCACCCGCGGCACGCTGGCCAGCGCCCGTTTCCACAAGTTGCAGTCCCGGCTGGAACACGGTGAGCACCCGCCCCATTTCCACAGCCAGCCCTGCGATGGACTGGCCGACGCCATCGAACGCGGCGACCAGGCGCTCACCCGAATCCTTTGCGAGCGCTATGTGGCCGCTCTGCAAGCCAAGGCCACCGCCCAGGCGCCCATCGACACACTGGTGCTTGGCTGCACCCACTACCCTTTTGAAGCACCGCTGCTGCAAAGCCTGTGTGGCCCGTCGGTGCACCTGGTGGAAACCGGCGCGCCGGTGGCCCGGCGCACGCGCGAGGTGCTGCACGAGCGCCGCCTCGCACCGGCGCACGCCAGGCCCGACCTGTTGCTGCTGACGACCGGCGCGCCCGAAGCGCTCAGCGCGGTGGCCACGCGCTGGCTGGGCACAACCACGCCAGCCGGACACTGGACTTGCTGACCCTGTAACGCCGTCGTTGCAGTGCCGTGCCGTGCCGTGCCGTCGTGCTTGACACCCAGGCAGCAGGGATGCACGATCCGGTCTTCGGTACCGACAGGTACCAATCCGATGCATCGCCCCACACCGCACCCCATGACCGAACTCGTTGTCCGCCGCTTGCTCATCGACCTGGATCAACCCGTGGCGCGCCACTGGTGCAATGGCGACGCCTTCCTGACCGCCTGGTTCAACGCCTTGTCGATGAGCTTTCCGGTCGGCGAGCAGTTCTTCATCGACTCGGTGCGCAACGGACTCCAAGCCTTGCCGCCCGATCAGCAAGCCGCACTGAAAGACGAGGTCCAGGGTTTTATCGGACAGGAGGCCACGCACCGCCGCATCCATGCGCTCTTCAACACGCAGATTCAGAAGCACGGCCTGGTCAACGCATGGGAACCCCGCGCCCGCGAACGCCTGAAACTGCTCGAAGGCAGCGACCCGCGCCACGGACTGGCCATCACGGCGGCCAACGAACATTTCACCGCGCTGTTTGCCGAGTGGATGCTCTCCCGCCCCCAGTTTCTCGACGGCTGCGAACCGCGCCTGAAGACCCTGTGGCTCTGGCACAGCGCTGAAGAAGCCGAACACAAATGCACCGCCTTCGACCTGTACCGGGCGCTGGGCGGCAGCGAGGCCTGGCGGGTGCGCTGGATGCGCCGCGTCACCCTGATCTTCCTCACCGACACGCTGCGCCAGACCGTCCACAACCTGCGGCGCGACGGCACGCTGTGGCGCTGGAGCACCTGGCGCAGCGGCATCCACCACCTGTTCGGACGGGGCGGACTTCTGCGCGCCAGCCTGCGGCCCTGGCGGGCCTACTTCCGCCCCGACTTCCACCCGAGCCAGCAGTCCAGCGATCTGTCGGCCACCTGGCTGCGCGAGCACAGCGAACTGTTCACCCGCGTCGGCGCGGCCTGAAGCCAGGCCGCATTTGCCAGCCCGCATTCGCCCCACCCGACCCAGGGGCGGCGTGCAACACACCGGACCGCGTCCCCGATAATCGGCCCATGTCCGAACGCGTCATTCCCCTCATCGACCAGCGACTGGGCTCGCTGGCCGCGCGCGTGCCCACCACCGCCATCCCGGCCACCGGCCTGCTGGGCGACACCCTGGGCCGCCCGCTGCGCGACCTGCGCATCAGCGTCACCGACCGTTGCAACTTCCGCTGCAGCTACTGCATGCCCAAGTCGATCTTCGACAAGGACTACCCCTACCTGCCGCACAGCGCGCTGCTGAGCTTCGAGGAAATCACCCGCCTGGCGCGCCAGTTCGTGGCGCACGGGGTGCAGAAAATCCGGCTCACCGGCGGCGAACCGCTGCTGCGGAAAAACCTCGAAATCCTGATCGGGCAGTTGGCCACGCTGCGCACCGTGGACGGCCAGCCGCTGGACATCACCCTCACCACCAACGGCTCGCTGCTGGAGCGCAAGGCCCAGGCCCTCAAGGCCGCCGGCCTGCAGCGCGTGACCGTGAGCCTGGACGGGCTGGACGACGCCGTGTTCCGTGCCATGAACGATGTGGACTTTCCGGTGGCCGAGGTGCTGCGCGGCATCGAGGCCGCGCAGGCCGCGGGGCTGGGCCCGATCAAGGTCAACATGGTGGTCAAGCGCGGCACCAACGAGCACGAGATATTGCCGATGGCGCGCCACTTCAAGGGCAGCGGCATCGTGCTGCGCTTCATCGAATACATGGACGTGGGCGCCACCAACGGCTGGCGCATGGACGAGGTGCTGCCCAGCGCCGAGGTGGTGCGGCGCATCCACCAGGAGTTGCCGCTGGTGCAGCTGGACCCGTCAGCGCCCGGCGAGACGGCCGAGCGCTGGGGCTATGCGGATGGGTCCGGCGAGATCGGCGTCATCAGCAGTGTCACGCAGGCTTTCTGCGGCGAGTGCAACCGCGCCCGCCTGACCACCGAAGGCCAGCTCTACCTCTGCCTCTTCGCCGCCCAGGGCCACGACCTGCGCGCCCTGGTGCGCGGCCAGGCGAGTGACCCGGAACTGGCCAGCGCCATCGCCGCCATCTGGCAAGGCCGGAATGACCGCTACTCGGAGCTGCGCGCCAGCCTGCCACCGGATGCAGCGACCGGTACCCGGCGTGCCGAGATGAGCTACATCGGAGGTTAGGCATGACAACCCCCACGCTCCGCCGCTGTGCGGGTCGCTGCCCCCCAAGGGGGCTGGCCTTGCTTGGGGCGGCCCGGCGCAGCGGCCATCACCCCCGCGCCGCTTCGCGTCACCCCCTCAAGGTGGCGATGCGAGTGGCCCGGCAAAGCCGGTTCCACCGCATCCTGGGTTTCAGTCACTTCACGCCGACAGCCGAGTGTTTCGCCACCGCTTCCACATGCGCCCACTACAGCTCCCACTTCGCGAGGTCTCACTTGATCCAATCTTCTGAAATCACCGCCCTCGTGCTCGCCGGTGGACGCGGCTCCCGCATGGGCGGTGTGGACAAAGGACTGCAGAAGTTCCGCGACACCCCCATGGCCCTGAACGCCCTGCTGCGCCTGCAGATTCAGGAAGGCGGGCTGGTGGGCAATCTCATGGTCAACGCCAACCGCAACCTGGCCGCCTACGAGGCCTTTGGCCACCCGGTCTGGCCCGACAGCCTGCCCGACTACGCCGGCCCGCTGGCGGGCTTCCTGACCGGGCTGTCGCACTGCGAAACGCCCTACCTGCTGACCGTGCCCTGCGACACGCCGCTCTTTCCGCTGAACCTGGTGCAGCGCCTGGCCGCCGCCTTTGACGACCCCGCGACCGAGATCGCCATGGTGTCGGCGCGCGAAGGTGAAAACGGCGCTGGAGGCGAACTGCGCACCCAGCCGGTGTTCTGCCTGATGCGCGCCGAGCTGCTGCCCAGCCTGATCGCCTTCACCCAGGCGGGCGAGCGCAAGATCGACCGCTGGACCGGGCAGCACCGCACCGTGATCGTGCCGTTCGACCAGCCGGGCGACGACCGCCAAGCCTTCTTCAACGCCAACACCCTCGCGGAACTGCAGTCGCTCGAAGGCGGCTGAAGCACCGCCTTTTCCCTCGCCTCGCCATGCCCACGATCGAACAGATCGCCGCCGCCCTGCAGGGCTACGACCCCCAGGCGCTGCCCACCGCCAGCGTCAACGCCTTTCTCGCCCGCCTGGTCGAACCGGTCAGCGCCAGCGAGGCGGTGGGTGTGTTCGCCGCCCTCGGCCGCGTGCTGGCCCAAGACGTGATCTCGCCCATCAGCGTGCCGCCGCACGACAACTCGGCCATGGACGGCTTCGCCTTCGACGGCGCCCTGTTGCGCCCCGGCCAGCCGCTGGTGCTGCAACTGGCCGGGGGCACCGCCTTCGCCGGCACCGCCTGGACCGGCACCGCACAGCCCGGCCAGTGCGTGAAGATCATGACCGGCGCCATCATGCCCGCCGGGCTGGACACCGTGGTG
>PNMN01000199.1 GCA_013823655.1 Comamonadaceae bacterium
GACCTGCGGGCCGCCGCGCAACTGGCGGCGCAGGCGACGCACGGGGTGATCAACATCACCGAGGGGGTGCACCAGTCGGTGCGGCGGCGGCTGGGGCTGTCTGGCGGGGCTTCGGATGAACAGGCCAGCGGCCTGACGGGACAGATCTACCAGGTGGTGCGTGGCGTGACGCAGCTGGTGGGCCACGGCACCGACGCGCTGCTGGGCGCGCTGATCCCGCTGCTGGACGACCCGGCCACGCACCCCGAAGCTTCGCCGCAGCGCGAGGCGGTGCTGGCGGCGCTGAACGGCGTGCTGGGCGACCGGCTGCAGCGCTTTGGCAACCCGCTGGCTTTGCCCATGGCGCTGCGCCGCGGCGGCGAGACGCTGGCATTCAACCCACCGGCTGCGCTGGCGGCGCAGCTCGGCGCCCAGGCCAGCCCGCACCTGGTGCTGCTGATCCACGGCCTGTGCATGAACGATGCGCAGTGGCGCCGCAGCGGCCACGACCACGGCGCGTTTCTGGCGCAGGCGCTGGGCTGCACGCCGGTCTACCTGCGCTACAACAGCGGCCTTCACACCTCCAGCAACGGGCACCAGCTGGCCTTGTTGCTGGAGCGGCTGGTGGCGGCCTGGCCGCTGCCGCTGGCGCGCATCACGCTCGTGGGGCACAGCATGGGCGGGCTGGTGGCGCGCTCGGCCGTGCATTCCGCGCGCGAGGCGGGCCAGCGCTGGCCGGGGCTGCTGCGCGAGCTGGTGTTTCTGGGCACGCCGCACCACGGCGCGCCGCTGGAGCGCGCGGGCCACGGGGTCGATCTGTTGCTGGCTTCGTCGCCGCACACGGCGCCGTTCACCCGGCTGGGCCGCATCCGCAGCGCCGGCATCACCGACCTGCGGCACGGCCATGTGCAGGACGCCGACTGGCAGGGCCGCGACCGCTTCCAATCGCCCGACGACCACCGTGTGCCGCTGCCGCTGCCCGAAGGCGTGGCCTGCTTCACCGTGGCCGCCACGCTGGCCGGGCAGCGCGGCCTGCTGGCCGACCGGCTGATGGGCGACGGTCTGGTGCCGCTCAACAGCGCGCTGGGCCAGCACGACGAGCCTGCGCGCCGACTGGTGTTTGCGAAGGGCAGCCAGTTCATTGCCTACCGCACCGGGCACCTGGATCTGTTGTCCAGTCCCCAGGTGGCGGCGCAGATGCTGGCCTGGCTGCGGTCGGGGCCCGACGCCGGGGCTTGAAAAAACCCGCCCCGCCCATAATTCACGCCTTGCGTGAGCGCTCCAGCGGGGCGCGTCTGTGTTTTTCAAACCCCCTCAAGTCCCATGAGCAAACAAACCCTGTCTTTCCAGGCCGAGGTGGCGCAGCTGCTGCACCTCGTCACCCACTCGCTGTATTCCAACCCCGAGATTTTCCTGCGCGAGCTGGTCTCCAACGCCTCCGACGCCTGCGACAAGCTGCGTTTTGAAGGTCTGAACAACGCCGCGCTGTTCGAGGACGCGCCCAACCTCGACGTGCGCGTGGCCTTCGACAAGGCCGCCAAAACCATCACCATCACCGACAACGGCATCGGCATGAGCCAGGCCGAAGCGGTGGAGCACCTGGGGACGATTGCCAAGAGCGGCACCAAAGACTTCATGAGCCACCTGAGCGGTGACCAGAAGCGCGACGCGCAACTGATCGGCCAGTTCGGCGTGGGCTTTTATTCGGGCTTCATCGTGGCCGACCAGATCGTGGTCGAAAGCCGTCGCGCCGGTCTGCCCGCGGCCGAGGGCGTGCGCTGGACCAGCGGCGGCACGGGCGACTTCGAGGTGGAGGCGATCGAGCGCGCGGCGCGCGGCACCAGCATCACCCTGCACGTGCGCGAAGACAAGAGCGAATTTCTGAGCCACTGGAAGCTCAAGTCGCTGATCACCAAATACTCCGACCACATCAGCCTGCCGATCCTGATGCAGAAGGAAGAATGGGACGCCGAGAAGAGCGAGTACCTGACGCAAGACGAGTGGGAGGCGGTGAACTCGGCCAACGCGCTGTGGGCGCGCAGCAAGAAAGACATTTCCGACGAGCAGTACGCCGAGTTCTACAAGAACCTCAGCTACGACCAGCAAGCCCCGCTGGCCTGGAGCCACAACCGGGTGGAAGGCGCGACCGAGTACACCCAGCTGCTGTACATCCCGGCCAAGGCGCCGATGGACCTGTGGAACCGCGACCGCAAGGCGGGCATCAAGCTCTACGTCAAGCGCGTTTTCATCATGGACGAGGCCGAAGCGCTGATGCCCTCGTACCTGCGCTGGGTCAAGGGCGTGGTGGACTCGGCGGACCTGCCGCTCAACGTGAGCCGCGAGCTGCTGCAGGAAAGCCGCGACGTGAAGGCGATCCGCGAAGGCAACACCCGCCGCGTGCTGGCGATGCTGGAAGACCTGGCCAGGAAAGACGTGGCGCCAAAGGCCGAAGAAGGTGCCGATGGTGTCACCGACGTGGTGTCGGAAGAAGACAAGGCCGCGGCCGGCAAAGACGCGGGCAAGTACAGCGCGTTCTACGCCGAGTTCGGCGCGGTGCTGAAAGAAGGCCTGGGCGAAGACTTTGCCAACCGCGACAAGATCGCCAAGCTGCTGCGCTTTTCTTCCACCGGGTCTTCCAGCACCACCAGCGATGCTTTGGCCGTGGGCTTTGCCGACTACAAAGCCCGCATGAAAGAAGGCCAGACCGCCATCTACTACATCACCGCCGACAGCCTGGCCGCCGCCAAAAACAGCCCGCAGCTCGAAGTGTTCAAGAAGAAGGGCATCGAGGTGCTGCTGATGGCCGACCGGGTGGACGAGTGGGCGCTGTCGCACCTGCACGACTTCGACGGCACGCCGCTGCAGAGCGTGGCCAAGGGCGCGGTCGATCTGGGCACGCTGCAGGACGAAGAGGAAAAGAAAGCCGCCGAAGCCGCCGCCGAAACTTTCAAGCCCGTTTTGGAGAAGCTCAAGCTAGCGCTGAAAGACAAGGCGCAGGACGTGCGCGTGACCACCCGCCTGGTGGATTCGGCGGCCTGCCTGGTGGTGGGCGAGGGCGACCTGTCCAACCCGCTCGCCCGCATGCTCAAGGCCGCCGGCCAGCAGGCCCCAGCCACCCAGCCCATTCTGGAAGTGAACGCCGAACACCCGCTGGTGAAGAAGCTGGAAACCAGCGCGCACTTCGACGACCTGGCCCACATCCTGTTTGACCAGGCGTTGCTGGCCGAAGGCGGCCTGCCGGACGACCCGGCCGCTTACGTCAAGCGCGTCAACGCCTTGCTGGTGTGACGGACCACGTGCGGCGGCGCAACCGGCTGTCACGGCGGCGCACTTTCAGGCCCTGCCGGGTTCAGAATGGCATCTGCTGCGCCGTTTCACGAAAGCCCGCCCCATGACAACCGCTGTGACAACTGCTGTGCCAACCGCTGTGTTTTCCCGCCCATTGCGCCTCCGCCAGTCACTGGCCGCGCTCGTGGCCAGCGCCGTGCTGACGGGTTGTGCGTCGGTGGGCATCGGCATCCCGCTCGGTCCGTTCTCGATCGGGGTCGGTGTGGGCTCGGGCGGGGTCAACCTCGGCGTTGGCACCAGCGTGGGGCCGGTCGGTGTGGGGGTGGGGGTGAACCAGGACGGCCGCGTGGGCGTGGGCGCCGGGGTCGGGGTGAGTGCGCCCATCGGCGGCAGCGACGCCCGCATCGGCGTCGGCGTGGGCACCGGCACCACCCTCTACGATCCGAACGAAAAAAAGTAGGACCTTGCACCCGGCCTGCCCCGGGCACGAGCCGACCGGTGTTTGTTGTTTTCGCGCCGGTCCGGCAGGGCTGGTTGCCCGCCACCGCGCGGGCCGCACGGGCAGATCGCTACACTCGCAGACCAGGGGATGACACACAGGGGCGCTACATTGGCAGTCCCGCCCATCGTTTGAAGTCGGCCACACCGTGCAATTCCAGCGCCCATTCGATCCTGTCGTCACTTTCCGCAACAGCCAGGGCGAGGCCGCCCGCGGCACCCTCACCAGCCTGCAGCGCCGCTCGCTGGTGATGGAGGTCTACAACCCCTACTCCATCGTGCAGGTGAGCGAGGTGCTCAGGGAGCTGAACATCCGCTCCGGCGAGCGCAGCATCTACCAGGGCAAGGCGGTGGTGGTGAGCCTGCTCAACACCGGGCTGATGGCGGTGGTGTCGCTCACGCTGACCGATGAGTGGAACGATCTCGGGGTCATTGACCACAGCGCGCGCTCGGTGTCCGACGCGGTGGGGCGTTTTGTGGCGGAGTGGGAATCGCGCTCGCGCGTCGGGCAGAACTACCAGGTGGTGGTGAACGACCTGCGGGCCTACTTCTCGGAAGTGACGCGCTGGCTGGACCAGGCCGACATCACGGCGGGCCTGCCGCGCGACGTGCATGGCAAGGTGCGGGACGATGTGTTCTTCGAGATTGCCCGACCGCTCATGGCGACGGTCAACGAATACCTGCTGCGGTTCGAAACCGAGGCGGCCAAGGTGCCGCCGGAACTGGAACCCGCGCACCGGGCCTTTGCGCAGGCGGCGATCCACCCGCTGGTGCTGCGC
The DNA here is from genome assembly GCA_013823655.1 of Comamonadaceae bacterium. GTDB lineage: Bacteria > Pseudomonadota > Gammaproteobacteria > Burkholderiales > Burkholderiaceae_C > Hydrogenophaga. Next base: position 4,545 of record PNMN01000199.1, read on the forward strand.
GCGCCCTTTGTCTACCGCACCTTTGCCAAACCGCTGGGTTACGCGGGCGACTACCAGATGGTCAACCAGATCCTGGGCGATCCGCGCGAGGGGCCGAGCACCTATTTCGAGCTGGTGAACTTCATCTTCCTGCAGTCCAGCGTGGCGCAGGCGCACCGCAACCGGGTGGACATCCTGCTCGAACGCCTGCAGACCCTGGCCGCCCAGGCGCGGGCACAGGGGCGACCGCTGCGCATTCTCAACGTGGGCTGCGGCCCGGCGGGCGAGCTGCAGCGCCTGGCCGCCACCGAGCAGCCACTGGACCACCTGGACGTGACGCTGATGGACTTCAGCGACGAGACCCTGCTCTACACCAGCCAGCGCCTGATCGAGAAAGCGCAGGCCGCCGGGCGCGAGCCGCTGAAAGTGACGCTGCGCCACGAGTCGGTGCACCAGTTGCTCAAGCGTTCTTCGCGCGACCAGGGCATTGCGCTGGACGAGCAGTACGACTACATCTACTGCGCCGGCCTGTTCGACTACCTGGCCGACAAGGCCTGCGCGCGGCTGATCGCCTACTTCGACCACCACCTGCGGCCCGGCGGCACCCTGCTGGTGACCAACGTGCATTCCGACAACCCGGAGCGCTTCTGGATGGAGCACTTCATGGAGTGGTACCTGATTTACCGCGATGAAGCCGGGCTCATCCGGCTGTTCCCGTCCACGCTGCCCGGTGTGAAGACCTACACCGATGCGACGGGTGTCAACCTGTTCGCCGAGGCCGTCAAACCACTGTGA
>PNMN01000200.1 GCA_013823655.1 Comamonadaceae bacterium
ACGGCGTCCAAATCATCCCACCAGAAAAACACCTCGTCCTCCCAGGTGATGTCCAGCAGTTCGTGGCGCGAGCCGTTGGGCTCGGTGATCTTGACTTTGGCACCCTGCGGCGTGACCACGATGTAGTTGTTGTAGGAGCCGAAGTAGCTGATCTCTTTGACGCGGCCGGCGAACAGGTTGCGGTCCACGCCCGCCGGGCGCTGCTTGCCGATGCTGACCTTCTCGGGCCGCACCGCCACCGCCACCGGCATGGCCAGCGTGCCGCTGATGCCGTGGCCCACGTGCACCGTGCCGATGGCGGTACCCACCGCACAGCGGTCCGGCTCGTCCACGGTGAGCTTGCCGTCCAGCAGGTTCACGTTGCCAATGAAATCGGCCACGAAGCGGTTGCCCGGATATTCATAAATCTGTTTCGGCGTGCCCACCTGCAGCACGCGCCCCTTGCTCATGATGGCGATGCGGCTGGCCATGCTCATGGCCTCCTCCTGGTCGTGCGTCACCATCACCACGGTCACGCCCACTTTTTCGATGATGTTGACCAGTTCGAACTGGGTCTGTTCGCGCAGCTTCTTGTCCAGCGCGCCCAGCGGTTCATCGAGCAGCAGCAGCTTGGGTTTCTTGGCCAGGCTGCGCGCCAGCGCCACGCGCTGCTGCTGCCCGCCCGAGAGCTGGTGCGGCTTGCGCTGGGCATAGGGCGTGAGCTGCACCAGCGCCAGCATCTCGTCGGTGCGCCGCTGCACCTCGGCTTTGGGCAGGCCTTCGCGCTTCAGGCCAAAAGCCACGTTCTCCCAGATGCTGAGGTGCGGGAACAGCGCGTAGCTCTGGAACATCATGTTCACCGGCCGCTCGTAGGGCGGCATGTTGGCCACGTCCTGCCCGCCGAGCATGATGCGCCCCGAGGTCGGCTTCTCGAAGCCCGCCAGCATGCGCAACAAGGTGGACTTGCCACAGCCCGAGCTGCCCAGCAGGGCGAAGATTTCACCCTGGCCGATGGACAGGCTCACCTCGTCCACGGCCAGCGCCTCGTCGAAGCGCTTGACCAGTTTTTCGGTGACCAGATAGCCCGCTTGTGCGCCCGCATCTGCCATGGGTGGACCTCGCTGTGGTGGTGTTGTGAGTCAACAAGAAAAAGGGCTGTTCATACGGTGCGTACAAACAGCCCTGGTGTCAGGAGCGAGACGGACCGCTTACTTGCCCTTCTTGAAGGCGTTGTAGGTATTGGCCATGGCTTCGCGGGCTTCGTTGGTGAAGCTGCTGGGCGGGATCATCCTGGCGAAGTAGTCGGCTTCCACAAAGATGGTCTTGTTGCTGGCGATCTCGGGCTTGACCAGGGCCATGCCGGCCTTGTTGCCGGTCGGGTAGCCCATCTCGTTGGACATGGCGGCGGCGTTTTCCGGGCGCAGGTAGAAGTCGATGAAGGCCATGGCGTTGTTCGGGTGCTTGGCGTCCTTGGTCACGGCCATGGTGTCAAAGAAGATCAGCGCGCCGGTGCTCGGCAGCATGGCTTCGATCACGTCCTTGGAACCGTTTTCCTTGGCGCGGGCAGCGGCAATGTTCACGTCACCCGACCAGGCGATGGCCACGCAGGCCTTGCCGCCAGCGATGTCGTCGATCATGGTCGAGCTGAACAGGCGCACGTCTTTGCGCACCTTGGCCAGCATCTCGCCCGCGGCCTTGTAGTCGGCCGGGTCGTTGGAGTAGGCGTCCTTGCCGATGTAGTGCAGCGCCACCGGGATGATCTCGGTCGGCGAGTCCAGGTAGGCGATGCCGCAGCTCTTGAGCTTGCTCGTGTACACGGGATTGAACACCAGGTCCCAGGCGTTTTCCGGCATGGCCATGCCGCCCAGCGCCTTCTCGACCCGGGTCCGGTTGATGCCCACGGTGGTGAAGCCCCAGGCCCACGGCACCAGGTGCGCGTTGCCCGGATCGGCCTTGGTCAGGGTGGCCATGATGGCCGGGTCCAGGTTGGCCAGGTTCGGGATCTGGTCCTTCTTCAGCGGCTGCATCAGACCGGCTTCGATCTGGCCCTTGGCGAACACGGTGCCCGGCACCACGATGTCGTAACCGGTGTTGCCCGCCACCAGCTTGGCCTGCAGGGCTTCGTTGGTCTCGAAGGTGTCGTAGTTGACCTTGATGCCGGTTTCCTTCTCGAAGGCGGCGATCATGCCCTCGGGCACGTAGTCGGGCCAGTTGTAGATGTTCAGGGTTTTTTCTTCGTCGAACACCGGCCCGGCGGGCTTGGCCGGTTCGGCGGGCGCGGCGGCCACCGGTGCCGCGGGGGCGGCTGCGGGCGCGGGCTCTTCTTTTTTGCCACAGGCGGCGAGCAGAATGGCGGAAATGGCCAAGGCCAGAACTTGTTTCTTCATGGTGAGGAACGCTCCTGAAAACGGGTTGGAACCGACGGTGAATACAGGGAAACCGGCTGTGTCGCAAGCTTGAAGAGCTAGCAAATTACAGACCAACTTTATCCCCAGATTGGGGCATCAAAGCACTGTAGCAAAGAATCCGGCCCGCAAGCATCGCGGGCAACCCGCAGACCGTTCAGGCCAGCAGGCCCTGGCCGCGCAGCTCGTCGAGCGTGGCGTCCAGGCAGCGACGGATCAGCGCCACCATCTCGTCGATCTGGGCGCGCGTCATCACCAGCGGCGGCGCGATGATCATGCGGTCGCCCACGGCGCGCATGATCAGCCCGTTGCCAAAGCAGTGCCGACGGCAGACCATGCCCACCGCCAGGTCGGGATCGAACATTTCCCGCGTGGCCTTGTTCTTCACCAGCACCAGGCCGGCCACAAAACCGCAGGTTTCCGCGTCGCCCACCAGCGGGTGGTGTTTCAGCTCCTCGAAGCGTTCGGCCAGGTAGGGGCCGGTGTCGTCCTTCACGCGGCCCGGCAGACGCTCGCGCTCCATCAGTTCCAGGTTGGCCAGCGCCACCGCGCAGGCCACCGGGTGGCCGCTGTAGGTGTAGCCGTGGTTGAACTCGCCGCCTTTTTCAATCAGCACCTCGGCCACCCGGTTGCCCACCATCACGCCGCCGAGCGGGATGTAGCCACTCGTCACGCCCTTGGCGAAGGTGATCAGGTCGGGTTGGTAACCAAATTTTTCGTACGCGAACCAGTGGCCCAGGCGGCCAAAGGCGCAGATCACCTCGTCCGAAATCAGCAGGATGCCGTACTGGTCGACGATGCGCTGGATTTCGGGCCAGTAGCTGGCTGGCGGGATGATCACGCCGCCCGCGCCCTGCACCGGCTCGGCGATGAAGGCGGCCACTTTGTGTGCGCCGATGTCCAGGATTTTCTCTTCCAGCCAGCGCGCCGCGCGCAGGCCGAAGTCCGCCTTGCTCTCACCCGGTTTGGCGTTCTCCCAGTGGTGCGGCTGACCGATGTGGGTGATGTTCGGAATGGGCAGGTCGCCCTGCGCGTGCATGCCGCTCATGCCGCCCAGCGAGGCGCCCGCCATGGTGGAGCCGTGGTAGGCGTTGTGGCGGCTGATGATGACCTTGCGCTGCGGCTGGCCCAGCAGGTCCCAATAGCGGCGCACCATGCGCACGTTGGTGTCGTTGCTCTCGCTGCCGCTGCTGCTGAAGAACACGTGCTCGAACTTCCTGTCGCCCACCTGGGGTGCCAGCGCCGCCAGCTTGGAGGCCAGCCGCACGGCGGGCACGTTGGTGGTGTTGAAGAAGCTGTTGTAGAACGGCAGCGTCATCAGCTGCTGGTAGGCGGCGTCGGCCAGTTCCTTGCGGCCATAACCGGCGTTGACACACCACAGCCCGCTCATGGCGTCGAGGATTTTCTGGCCCTCGGAGTCCCACACGTAGATGTTGTCGGCGTGCGTGATCACGCGGGCGCCCCGCTCGGCCAGGCCGGCGTGGTCGGTGAACGGGTGCATGTAGTGCGCACTGTCCAGCGCCTGGATCGCTTTCGTGTCCTGCTGCTCGGCACGGCGGACCAGGGCGGGCGGGGCGATGAGGGTCGAGGTGTTCATGGTCGGTCCTTGAAGGGCGTGTTCAGACGTGCAGCAGCAGATGTTCCCTTTCCCAGGGCGAGATCACCTTCATGAACTCGTCGAACTCCAGTTCCTTGATCTCGGTGTAGATGGTGATGAACTCTTTGCCCAGGATGTCGTGCAGGTCGGTCTCGCGGCGCAGCCAGTCCAGCGCCTCGCCCAGGGAGCGCGGCAGCGCATAGGGCGCCAGGTAGGCGTCGCCCTTCATTTCGGGTTTGGGTTGGATCTGGTTCTTCATGCCCAGGTAACCGCAGGCCAGCGTCATGGCCATCGCCACGTACGGGTTGGCGTCGGCGCCGATCACGCGGTTTTCCACCCGGCGCGCCGCCGGGCTGGAAATCGGCGAGCGGATGCCCACCGTGCGGTTGTCGTGGCCCCACTCGATGTTGATCGGCGCGGCCGTGTGGCGCGACAGGCGGCGGTAGCTGTTCACGTACGGCGCCACCAGCACCATGGCCGCCGGGATGTAGCGCTGCAGGCCGCCGATGTAGTGGTAGAAGGCGTCCGACGGCGTGCCGTCCGGGTTGCTGAAGATGTTCTGGCCGGTGGCCTTGTCCACGATGCTCTGGTGCACGTGCATGGCGCTGCCCGGCTCGCCCGCAATGGGCTTGGCCATGAAGGTGGCGTACATGTCGTGGCGCAACGCGGCCTCGCGCACCGTGCGCTTGAAGAAGAACACCTCGTCGGCCAGGCCCAGCGGGTGGGCGTGAAAGAAGTTGATCTCCATCTGGCCCGCGCCCACCTCGTGGATCAGCGTGTCCACGTTCAGTTCCATCTTCTCGCAGTAGTCGTAAATCTCTTCGAACAGCGGGTCGAACTCGTTCACCGCGTCGATGCTGTAGGCTTGGCGCGAGGTCTCGGCGCGGCCGCTGCGGCCGATCGGCGGCTTCAGCAGCGTGTTCGGGTCGGTGTTGCGCGCGGTCAGGTAGAACTCCAGCTCGGGCGCCACCACCGGGTCCCAGCCCTCGGCGGCGTACAGGTCGCAAATCTTGCGCAGCACGCTGCGCGGCGCAAAGGGAACGAGCTTGCCTTCGTGGTCGAAACAGTCGTGGATCACCTGCGCCGTCGGGTCGGTGGCCCAGGGCACGATGCGCACGGTGCTCGGGTCCGGGCGCAGCTGCATGTCCTTGTCGGTCGGGTCGACCACGTCGTAGTACGGCCCGCTCTCGGGGAACTCGCCCGTCACCCCCATGCCCACGATGGCCTGCGGCAGGCGCATGCCGCGGTCTTCGGTGAACTTCTCGCGCGGCAGGATCTTGCCGCGCGCCACCCCGGTCAGGTCGGGCACCAGGCATT
>PNMN01000201.1 GCA_013823655.1 Comamonadaceae bacterium
ACCGCGCCGGGCCGCCCCCAAGCCAGCTCGCACCGCAGCCCGCAGGGCGAAGGTACTCCAGTGAGCGATGTGACCGATCCGACCCAGTGGCAGGCGCCCGCCTGGCTCGATGCCCGCACCCGTGACGCCCTGATGAGCGCCGCGCAGGCCGCGCGCCTGAAGGCCCACGCCCCGTATTCCCGCTTCGCGGTGGGGGCGGCGGTGCTCGACGAACACGGCCAGATCCACCCTGGCTGCAATGTGGAGAACGCCGCCTACCCGCAAGGCGTGTGCGCCGAAGCGGGCGCCATCAGCGCCATGGTGCTGGCCGGTGGACGGCGCATCAAGGCGGTGCTGGTGGTTGGTGACGCGCCCAGCTGGGTCACGCCCTGTGGGGGCTGTCGCCAGAAGATCCGCGAATTCGCTGCGGGCGACACGCCCATCCTGCTGGCCAATCCGCAGGGCTGGCAAGCCACCTTGACGCTGGAGCAGTTGCTGCCTCACAGCTTTGGACCGGACCACCTCGCCTGATGTGTCGGCACCCCGCTTCCGTTGAACCATTTTTTGAGGCTTCACCCACCATGAGCACCACCGCATTGGATGTTCTTCGCCAGCGCCTGCCCCAGGCGCGACCCCGCATCGCCATCGTGCTCGGTTCGGGCTGGGGCGACGTGGCACAGCGCGTGCAGGACGCACAGCGCATCAGCTACCGCGACCTGCCGGGTTTCCCCCTGCCCAGTGTGCAAGGTCACGCCAGCGACCTGATCCACGGCCGCATCGGCGCGCACGAGGTGGTCGTGCTCACCGGTCGCAAACACACCTATGAGACCGGCGACCCCGATGGCATGAAGCTGCCGCTGCGCACCCTGCGCGACTGGGGCTGCGAGGTGCTGGTGCAGACCAACGCCGCCGGCAGCCTGCAGACGGGCATGCCGCCCGGCAGCCTGATGGCGCTGTCGGACCACATCAATTTCTCGCAACGTTCGCCGTTGATCGGTGAGGGCGGGTCCGAGCGCTTCGTGAGCATGGTCAACGCCTACGACAGCGCCCTGCGCGAGCAGGCGCTGGCCGTGGCCGCGCGCCGCGGCGAGACCCTCCACCACGGTGTCTACGTCTGGTTTGTCGGGCCGCAGTTCGAGACACCGGCCGAAATCCGCATGTTCGCCCGCGTCGGGGCCGACGCTGTGGGCATGAGCACGGTGCCCGAGACCATCATCGCGCGCCACGCCGGCATGCGCGTGCTGGCTTTCTCGCTCATCACCAACATGGCCGCGGGCATGTCCAGCGAGATCCTCAGCCACGCCCACACACTGAGCCAGGCCGCTGCCGCCAGCGAACGGGCCAGCGGCTTGCTGTGCGACGTGATCGCACAACTCCAACTCTGACGAACGCCATGAACCCATCCCCCGTCGATCCGGAAACCTTGCAGGCCGCCGCCCGCCTGGCTTTGAGCTGCCTGGACCTGACCGAACTCGGCGACGCCTGCACCGCTGCCGATGTCGACCGCCTGTGCCAGCGTGCCCAGGGCCGCGCCGCTTCGGGCGCCGAGCTGCCACTGGTGGCCGCTGTCTGTGTGTGGCCGCGTTTTGCGGCCCAGGCCCGGCGGCAACTGCCCGCCAGCATCGCGGTGGCCGGGGTGGTCAACTTTCCCTCGGGCGACGAACCCATCGCAGCGGTGCGCGAACAGATCGCCCAGCTGCGTGCCGCCGGCGCGCAGGAGGTCGATTGCGTCTTGCCCTGGAAAGCGCTGCTGGCGGGCGACGAGGCGCACTGTGCCCAGGTGCTCGCGCAGGTGCGCGAGGCCTCGCAGGGTCTGGTGCTCAAGCTCATCCTGGAATCGGGCGCGCTGGAGCGGGACGACACCATTGCGCGGGCCTGCGCCATCGGTCTGCGCGCGGGCGTGGATTTTCTCAAGACCAGCACCGGCAAGATCCCGCAGGGCGCCAGCCTGGCGGCCGCGCGCACCATGCTGGGCGCCATCGCCGCCGACCCGCGCCGTGACCGGCTGGGTTTCAAGCCCTCGGGTGGCCTGCGCACCGTGGCCGACGTGCTGCCGTACCTCGAAGCGGTTCAAGCCACGCTGGGCGCAGACGCACTGGTGCCGGCACGCTTTCGCATCGGTGCCAGCGGCTTGTGGCACGACATCGCCCAGGTGCTCGGTGTCGGCCAGCCGCCCGCAGCGGCGACCACCACCTATTGAGGAACCCGCATGCTGGCTCAGGAAATCATCCGTATCAAACGCGACGGCGGGCGGCTCGCCCCCGAACACGTGCAGGCCTTCGTGCAGGGCCTGGTCAGCGAGTCGTGGAGCGAAGGGCAGGCCGCCGCACTGGCGATGGCCATCTTCTTCCAGGGCATGGACATGAACGAACGCGTCGCGCTGACCCAGGCCATGATGCGTTCGGGCACGGTCATGGAATGGGCTTCGGCCTCGCTGAACGGCCCGGTGCTTGACAAACACTCCACCGGTGGCGTGGGCGACAAGGTCAGCCTGATGCTGGCGCCCATGGTGGCCGCCTGCGGTGGCTTCGTGCCCATGATCTCGGGTCGTGGTCTGGGCCACACCGGCGGCACGCTGGACAAGTTCGACAGCATCCCGGGTTACCAGACCGCGCCTTCGCTGGCCCTGCTGCGCCAGACGGTGCAGACCGTGGGCTGCGCCATCATCGGCCAGACCGGCGACCTCGCGCCGGCCGACCGTCGGCTCTATGGCATCCGCGACGTCACCGCCACGGTGGAGTCCATCCCGCTGATCACCGCCAGCATCCTGTCCAAGAAGCTGGCGGCGGGCCTGCAAGGTCTGTCGATGGACGTGAAGGTGGGCAATGGCGCCTTCGCCGACAACCTGCCCATGGCGCGCGAACTGGCCCGGTCGCTGGTGCAGGTGGCCAACGCGGCGGGGCTGCCCACCCGTGCCTGGCTCACCGACATGAACCAGGTGCTGGGCCTGAGCGCGGGCAACGCGCTGGAGATGTTCGAAGCCATTCACTTCCTGACCGGTGCCCACCGGGAGCCGCGCCTGCTGGAGGTGACGCTGGCCCTGGGCGCGCAGATGCTGGTGATCGGAGGTCTGGCGAGCGACAACGCCGACGCACGCCAGCGGTTGCAGCAGGCGCTGGATTCGGGGGCTGCCGCCGAACGCTTCGCCCGCATGGTGCAAGCGCTGGGCGGTCCTGCGGATCTGCTGGAGCGGCCACAGAGCCACTTGCCAGCCGCGCCGGTGGTCATTTCCGTGCTCGCACCCCGTGCCGGCTGGGTGGCTGCCATGCAGACCCGAGCCATCGGTCTGCAGGTGATCGAACTCGGGGGCGGGCGTCGCAAGGCCAGCGATGCGATCGACCACCGGGTCGGCTTCGATGCCATCGTGGGCGTGGGCCAGCGGGTCGAGGCGGGTGACACCCTGGCACGGGTCCATGCGGCCGACAAGGACTCTGCCCAAGCGGCAGCGCAGGCCTGGCTCCAACTCGCCACACTGCAGGACGCCCCCAGCGCCGCCCACGCGCCGCTGATCGAGGCGATTGAAGGAGTCGCGACATGAGCGCAGCGCCGGGCCGCTCCCAAGCCAGCTCGCACCGCAGCCCGCAGGGCGAAGGTACCCCAGTGAGCGCCGCGCCGGGCCGTTCCCAAGCCAGCTCGCACCGCAGCCCGCAGGGCGAAGGTACTCCAGTGAGCGCCGCCGGGCCGTTCCCAAGGCGCTCAGCCCCACAGTGCGCAGCACGGAGGGTAGTCCAGTGAGCCGAGCCGTTGTCCTGGTGCTCGATTCGTTCGGCATCGGCGCTGCACCGGACGCCGACCGCTTTGGCGACACCGGCGCCAATACCCTGGGCAGCATCGCGCGCTGGGCGCAGGATCAGGGGCGACCGTTGCAACTGCCGAACCTGTGCCGCCTGGGGCTGGCCCATGCGGCCCATGCGGCCACCGGGCAATGGCCCGCTGGCCTGCCCACAGACGAACCGCGTGGCGCACTGTACGGCGCTGCGGCCGAGCAGAGCCGGGGCAAGGACACGCCCAGCGGGCACTGGGAAATGATGGGTTGCCCGGTGTCGTTTGACTGGGGCTATTTCGAACCCGGGGCGGAAGGCGTCAACATCTTTCCGGCCGACCTGATGCAGGCCTGGATGAAGGCCGCCGGGCTGGACGGCACGCTGGGCAACTGCCACGCGAGTGGGACCGAGATCATCGAAAGCCTGGGAGACCAGCACCTGCGCACCGGCTGGCCGATCTGCTACACCAGTGCCGACAGCGTGTTCCAGGTGGCGGCACACGAACAACACTTTGGTCTCGAGCGCCTGCTGCACATCTGCGAACTGGCCAAACCCATCTTCGATCAGGCCCACATTGCCCGCGTGATCGCGCGGCCTTTTGTGGGCCGCACAGGCGGGTTCCGGCGCACCGGCAACCGGCGCGACTACACCACACCGCCGCCCGGTGAAACCTTGCTCGACCGCATGCTGGCACACGGGCGCGAGGTGCACGCGATCGGCAAGATCGGCGACATTTTTGCCCACCGTGGCATCAGCCATCCGTACAAGGCCGAAGGCAACGACGCGCTTTGCGAAACCACGCTGGAAGCTTTGAAGGTGTGTCCGGACGGTGGGATGGTGTTCACCAACCTGGTCGACTTCGACATGCACTTCGGCCATCGGCGCGACGTGGCAGGCTATGCCCAGGCGCTGGAGCGATTCGATGCCTGGTTGCCGACGCTGGAAGCGGCACTGCAGCCCGGCGATTGGCTGGCTTTGACGGCCGATCATGGATGCGATCCGACCTGGCCGGGCTCTGATCACACGCGCGAACACGTGCCCTTGCTGCTCGCCGGGCCGGGCTGTTCCCTGCATGCCGATGCGGGGGTCCGCAGCAGCTTCGCCGATCTGGGCCAGACCCTGTCGGGCGTGTTGGGTGTTGGCCGTTTGGCGCACGGGCGGGACTGCCGCGCCGCGCCGGGCGCGTGAAATGAAAAAAGCCCGACGGCGAACCGTCGGGCTTCATGCTCCATGAACTGACGTTCAGGGCTTGCCGGACGTGGGGAACGGCCAGGCAGCCTGAGGGTTCAGCTTGGTTTGCGCTGCCGGTGCCGCAGGGGCTGCCGGCTTCTTGGCCGGCTCAGCTTTTTTTGCGGGGGCTGCCTTTTTCACAGCAGCCTTGGGGGCAGCGGCCTTCTTCGCCGGAGCAGCGGCCTTCTTGGGGGCAGCGGCCTTCTTCGCCGGAGC
>PNMN01000202.1 GCA_013823655.1 Comamonadaceae bacterium
GTCGTCGCGCCTTGCCAGCCCACCCCCGGGCAGCCCACTCGGGCCCGTCCAACTGCGGTTTCTAGGATGATGAAAGCCCGCTGGCGCAGACGCCAGCGGACAGTCGCACCAAAACAGTGCCATTCAGGGCGGCACCCACCCGGGGTGGTCCGGGGGTTGCGCACCGAAACAGGGAGGAACGATTCATGAGTCTGTCATTGGTGCACAGCCGCGCGCTGCTGGGCCTGGAAGCGCGACCGGTGCAGGTGGAAGTGCACCTGGCCAACGGCCTGCCCAGCTTCACGCTGGTGGGCCTGGCGGACACCGAGGTGAAAGAAGCGCGCGAACGCGTGCGCTCGGCCATCGCCAACGCCGGGCTGGACTTCCCCAGCAACAAGCGCATCACCGTCAACCTGGCCCCGGCCGACCTGCCCAAGGACTCGGGCCGGTTCGACCTGCCGATTGCGCTGGGCATCCTGGCCGCCAGCGGGCAGATCAGCGCGGCGCGGCTGGCGGGCTGGGAGTTCGCGGGTGAACTTTCGCTCGGCGGCGAACTGCGCCCGGTGCGCGGCGCGCTCGCCATGAGCCTGGCGCTGCACCGCGACGCGGGCACTGATGCCGCGCAATCGCGCCTGGTGCTGCCACCCGGCAGCGCCGAAGAAGCGGCGCTGGTGCCGCAGGCGCAGGTCTACCGCGCGCGGCATCTGCTCGACGTGGTGGCGCAGTTCCTGCCCGAAGCCGCCGCAGCGCAGGGCGAACCTCCGCCCGATGACGGTGGCTGGGCGCGGCTGGCGCCCACGCGGATCGGTCAGACCCCGGCCTACGCCGACCTGGCCGACGTGAAAGGCCAGGCCGCCGCCAGGCGCGCGCTGGAGATCGCCGCCGCCGGGGGCCACAGCCTTCTCATGGTCGGCCCGCCGGGCTCGGGCAAGAGCATGCTGGCGCAGCGCTTCGCCGGCCTGCTGCCGCCCATGGACACCAGCGAAGCGCTCGAATCCGCTGCGGTGGCCTCGCTGGCCGGGCGCTTCAGCCTGGAGCGCTGGGGCCAGCGCCCCACCTGCGCGCCGCACCACACCGCCAGCGCGGTGGCCCTGGTGGGCGGCGGCTCACCGCCGCGCCCGGGCGAGATCTCGCTGGCGCACCACGGCGTGCTGTTTCTGGACGAGTTGCCCGAATTTCCCCGCGCCGCCCTGGAAGCGCTGCGCGAGCCGCTGGAAAGCGGGCACATCCGCATCTCGCGCGCGGCCATGCAAAGCGAATTTCCGGCGCGCTTCCAGCTGATTGCTGCCATGAACCCCTGTCCCTGCGGCTTCCAGGGCCACCCCAGCAAGGCCTGCCGCGACACGCCCGACCAGATCGCGCGCTACCAGGGCAAGCTCAGCGGCCCGCTGCTCGACCGCATCGACCTGCATGTGGAAGTGCCCGCGCTGCCCCCCGACGACCTGCTGCACGGCGTGGCCGGGGAGCCGAGCGATGCGGTGCGGGTGCGCGTGGTGGCCGCGCGCGAACGCGCCATGCAGCGCCAGGGCCAGACCAACCAGGCGCTGGCCGGACAGGCGCTGGACCAGCACGTGCAGGCCGACCCGGCGGCCCTCAAGTTCCTCAACACCGCCGCCGCCCGCCTGGGCTGGAGCGCACGCAGCACCCACCGCGCGCTGCGCGTGGCCCGCACCATCGCCGACCTGGCGGGCGCGCAGGCGGTGGGCGTGGGGCATGTGGCCGAGGCGGTGCAGTACCGGCGCGCGCTGCGGCAGGGTGGGTGAGCGAATCCACTTGCCCGCCAAACCCCAACAGACAACCCACCGGAGACACCCATGAAGCTCGAAGACCGGAACGCCGAACACGCCATTCCCGACCAGCTGTCTTTCATCGACGGGCCGGGTGGCCTGCCTTTTATTCGGGTGCGCAACAGCCACGCCGAGGCGCTGGTGTCGCTGTACGCGGGGCAGGTGCTGTCGTACCGACCGCTGGGCGCCGCCGCCGATGTGCTGTTTGTGAGCGAACGGGCTTACTACCAGCCGGGCAAGGCCATCAAGGGCGGCGTGCCGGTCTGCTGGCCCTGGTTTGGCGCCGACCCCCAGGGCCTGGGCCGACCGGCCCATGGTTTCGTGCGCAACCGGATGTGGGCGGTGTGGAGCACGGCCAGCACGCCCGCAGGTGAAACGCAGATCACGCTGGGTCTGGTGGACACGCCCGAGACGCTGGCCATCTGGCCCCATGCTTTCCAGCTGACGCTGGAGATCACGGTGGGTGCCACGCTGCGGCTGGCGCTGACCACGCGCAACACCGGCGACGCCCCCTTTGACATCACGCAGGCGCTGCACAGCTACTTCGCGGTGGGTGACATCGCCCACACCACGGTGACCGGGCTGGATGGCTGCCGCTACATCGACAAGGCGGCGGGCGCGGGCGGCACGGTGAAGCAGCAGGTGGGCGCGGTGCATATCGCCGCCGAAGTGGACCGCATTTACACCGACGTACCCCCCCGGCTGACGATCATGGACGGTGCCCTGCGGCGCGCGATCCGCATCACATCCGAAGGCAGCCACACCGCCGTGGTGTGGAACCCCTGGGCCGCCATTGCGGCCGGTATGGCCGACCTGAAGGACGACGAGTACCAGCGCTTTGTCTGCGTGGAAACCGCCAACGCGGACAACGAGGTGGTGACCGTCCAGCCGGGCGGCGAGCACCGCATGGGGATGCAGGTCGCGGCCACGCCTCACTGATTCGCGCGATTGCGGCTGGCCTCTTCCATCTCTTTGTACCGAACGCAGACCGGGTCGCTGGCCATGGCCGGGTTGCGGCAGGCGCGCACCCGGCAAATGTCGCGGGCGATGAAGCTGCTGCTGTCGGCGCAGCTCTGATCGACCGTGGTGGTGGGCTGCGGGGCCTGAACCGCCACCGGAGCGACGGCCACAGGCGGCACGGCGGGCACAGCGGGCACAGCGGGCTCGGCCTGGCGGCGGACCGGCTCGGGGCGTGGCGGCTCGGTGGCGCGGACCACGCGCTGCCGTTCCTGGGCCACGCGGTCGGGCTGGACCGGCGCCTGGCGCTCTGCGACGGCTGGGCGCTCGGACCCAGGGGCAGGCGGCTGGGCTTTGACCGGCTCTGGCCCGTGGGCGGCGGTTGCCGTGTCGGCAGGGCCCGGGCTGGTGGCGCTGGGCTCCAGGGGGGCTGATGCTTCCTGTGCGCGTTCGAGGCCGGGTACCGCTGCGGCGGGGGGCACGCCGCTGCGCGCGAGCAGCCACCCCGCTGCCAGCACGGTGACCGCCAGGGCCAGCCCGGCGACGAGCCAGCGCGGCACCCCGGCACCGGGCAGCGGGGCGGCGCGCAGGGATGGACCGTGTTCGGGTGGGCGGACAAATGCCGGGGCCAAGGACTGGGCTTCGCCAGCCGGGGCGGCGGGCACAGGCGACAAGGGCCGGGCACAGCCCCGGCAAAACCGCGCCTTGTCCCGGTTTTCGGTCCCGCAAGCCCCACACACCGCCATGCATCACCTGTTGATGGAATCTCTGGTGGTGTTTTCTAGCACGGCCCGGCGCTGCGCCCGCCAGCGGACGGGGTCAACGGACACCGGGTCGGGACAGGCGGTGCAGCCCCACGCACGGGCCGGGCCGCGCGCAGCGCCGACCTACAGGTTCGGGCCCAGCCAGCGCCGCAGTTCGCCGAGTTCCACACCGCTGCGTTGCGCCAGGTCCTGCACCTGGTCCTCGCCGAGCTTGCCGACGTTGAAGTAGGTGCTGTCCGGGTGGCTCAGGTAGAAGCCGCTCACGCTGGCGGCCGGCGTCATGGCCAGGCTTTCGGTCAGGCCCATGCCGATGTCGTCGGCCTGCAGCAGCGCGAACATGGCGCGCTTGACCGAGTGGTCCGGGCAGGCCGGGTAACCCGGTGCGGGGCGGATGCCCTGGTACTTTTCCTTGATCAGGTCTTCGTTGCTCAGCGCTTCGCCCGCCGCGTAGCCCCAGAAGTCGGTGCGCACGCGGTGGTGCAGGCACTCGGCAAAGGCCTCGGCCAGGCGGTCGGCCAGGGCCTTGAACAGGATCGCGCTGTAGTCGTCGTGCGCGGCCAGGAACTGCTGCTCTTTTTTCTCGGCGCCCAGGCCGGAGGTGACGGCAAACAGGCCCACGTAATCATCGGCCGCGCCCTTGGGTGCCACGAAGTCGGCCAGGCAGCGGCTCGGGCGCAGCGCTGGTTTCCCATCATTACCCTCGGCTTCCTGTTTTTCGGCCTGCTGGCGCAGGCCGTGCCAGGTCAGCGCGACCTGGCTGCGGGTCTGATCGGTGTAGAGCTGAATGTCGTCGTCGTTCACCGTGTTGGCCGGGTAGAGGCCGATCACGCCATTGGCACTGAGCCAGCGGCCTTCAATGATTTTTTTGAGCATGGCCTGGGCATCGGCAAACACCTTGCGGGCCTGCTCGCCCACCACCTCGTCTTGCAGGATGGCGGGGTACGGCCCGGCCAGGTCCCAGGTCTGGAAAAACGGCGCCCAGTCGATGTACCGGGCGATCTCGGCGAGGTCGAAGTTCTTGAAGACGCGCTTGCCGATGAACTTGGGTTTGGTGGGTTGGAAGCTGGCCCAGGCGGCGGCATCGGACGAGGTTGTTGCGGAAGCACCCTCACCCCTGCCCTCTCCCGCTGGCGGGAGAGGGAGTGAAGACGGGCGCCACTTGTTGGCGCGCGCCTTCTCCAGCGGCCACAGCGGCACCTGCTTTTTGTTCGCGTGTTGTGTGCGCACCTTGTCGTAATCGGCGTTGAGTTCGGCGATGTATTTCGCCGCCTGCTCGCTCAGCAAACTCTGCGCCACGCTCACGCTGCGCGAGGCGTCGGGCACATAGACCACCGGGCCGCTGTAGTGCGGCGCGATCTTCACGGCGGTGTGCACGCGGCTGCAGGTGGCGCCGCCGATCAGCAGCGGGATCTGCCGCTCGCGGAAGTGCGAGTCCTTCTCCATCTCGCTGGCCACGACCTGCATTTCTTCCAGGCTCGGCGTGATCAGGCCCGACAGGCCCACGATGTCGGCGCCTTCTTTCTTCGCCATCGCCAAAATTTCGTGACAGGGCACCATCACGCCCATGTTCACCACCTCGAAGTTGTTGCACTGGAGCACCACGGTGACGATGTTCTTGCCGATGTCGTGCACGTCGCCCTTGACGGTGGCGATCACGATCTTGCCCTT